>CAZYHL010000076.1:0-8223 GCA_964646795.1 uncultured Syntrophomonadaceae bacterium | reverse complement strand
CTCAGTTGGTAATCCAGGCTGTTGAAAGCAAGGATTAAGATAACAAGTAAAATCGTCCCAACCAGAGAAATGTTTATTATTTTTTGAGCCGTTGTGATGTTGCGGTCTTCATTTTTAATTAAATATTTCATCTTTTACCTCTCGGAAATGTAATCAAAGGACAGTTCATACGTGGAACTGTCCGGCCCGACTTTTTAAAAGAAGAACCTGATTCCCAAGGTGTCGAAATCTTCTTTTACATCTGCCAGGTATTTCTCAGCTAAAAGATCAAATTTTCCTTCTTCCTTATACTGCCGTAAAAAATTATTTATCTCTTCTTTTAATTCATCGTTTCCTTTCTTGATACCGATGGCCCAGTCCTGAATTATTTCTTCAAAGGGCTCAAGGTTAGCCTTGGTGGAACCTTCGTACTGTCTCCACAATTTGTGAATGGACATAGTGTCGTATATGAAAGCATCTACTTTTCCCTGGGCCACTTCCAAAGCACAAGCGCTTTCTTTATCAAAAACCATTATTTCAGCTTGAGGAAGGTGTTCCTGGGCGTAGATGTGGCCGACAGTTCCCCTTTTTACAGCTACGCTCCTGCCCTCTGCATTTAGATCGCTTACTGTTTCTACCGGTGAATTGATATTTATCAATAGCGCCAGCCAGGCGTTTGCATAAGGTATGGAAAAATCGATGCTCTCCAGCCTTTCTTCGGTTACCGTCATGGAAGATAATATCAGGTCAATCTTGTTGGTTTGAAGTGCCGGTATCAAACCGCTGAAGGCAATATTTTCAATCTTCACTGGCCTGCCCAGGGCTTCGCCCAAATCATAGGCAAGGTCAACGCTGATGCCGGCAGGATTACCCTTGGCGTCGGTTGTTTCAAAAGGCGGAAAGGCTAATTCCATCCCTACGATAATTTCATCTGCTTCGTTATTACCTTGTGTCCCACAACTTATGGAGGGAAGCAGCAACAGTAATAATATTAGCGATAATAATAATTTTTTCATTGAGTCACTACCTTTCTTTTCAAATATTTAAAATACATCAGGTATATCAATAGCGTCAAAGGGGCAAATATTACGGCAAAGGCCGCATTCATCGCAATATTCTCCCATAATGACGTAGGGATCGCCTGCTTTTATTGACTTGTAGCCGCAGGCTTCCAGGCAGCGGCCGCAGCCTATGCAATTGGCGTTGATTTTAAAACCTGCCGGATTGAAAGTCCCCTCCCCGATGGAGAAGCGAGTGCGAATTAATTTATGGTCCCGTTTCTCCAGATTAAAATCATAATCAAATATTTCCCCTTTACCTTTGTACAAAACAAAGGTTACAGTATCGGGATACTTGGCGTAGTCATATTCAAGCAATTTTTTAAAGGTAGGATTATTTTTAGCTTTTTCCTTTATTTCTGCTACGGTAACTTCCCGTATTTCACCGATAAGCCTGACGGCATAACCAGGGCGCAGCTTAAAAGCGGGATTTGGTTCGCAAGGCGGCGTATAGGACCCGCAGATGGTTACACGTCCGGTAGTTAATAATTGCCTGGCATAGGGTTTGTTCCGCAAGGCAAAGAAATAAAAACCTTCATCATCTGCCGTAATCATGCCTGCTATCCGGGAATGGACCTCATCGCCCTGGATAGTTGAATAAGTAAGAGTTCCCATCGGCTTAATCAGCGCAAACACTTCCTGGTTGGTCATCCAATTATTCCTCCTTTTGAAATAATGAATAATATTTAGAAGCAATATATTTTGCAGTCTCCTGCATCAGATCAAAATTAAAAGCATGGACAAAATCTTCTGAGGTGTTGGAAACAGAATTAACATCGATTATATACGAATCGTTTTGAGATTCAATAATGTCCAGGCTACCCATTTCAATCTTTAAAAGTTCCAGAGCTAATTTTGCTTTTTCCAGCACAGAAACGGGACATTCGGGATATGCATAGAATTTAGAACCGAGATTATAGGTTGCAAGTCCATCAACTGTCAACATTTTCTTGAGAACTTGAACAGGACGTCCGCCGATATATTCTATCCGGGTGATAAAGTTTCCACGGGGCATAAGATAGGCTTGAGCTAGATAGTATATTTCCGGGTTTAATTGCCTCCGGATAAGCTTTAATTGCTCTTCTGTATATACCAGGTGTGTATCCTTGGTGCGTCCGCCACAGTTGGGCTTAATAATAAGAGGATAGGCAAAGGTTATCCCCTTTAAATTCCCCTTCCCCTTGAAGCAGCCATAGATCTCGGGAACCGATAATCCGTGTTTGCGCAATACCTGGGAAGTGAGATATTTGTCGATTTCATAAAAATGAGCCTCATAACTGTTTAAGATAACCTTACCGTTTTGTTTCGCCAAGTCCAATATTTTCTTGACGTTAAATAATGATATTTTGTGGCCACGAAAGTAGGCACTGGCATATATTCTATTAACAATCAAGTTATGGGTTAAAATTGCTTCAATATTAACATCTGTCTCCAGGTTGTATAGCCTGACCTTTTTTTTCGGTAACAGGCGGGTAAGGTATTCAAAAAGGGAAAAAGTCGACCATTCGTTTGATTCGTAAAGGATACCGATGGACAAAACTAATCACCTCTTGAACCTATTGTTAAAAAGCAGGATATTCTTAAAGTATATATTATTGTTGCTAGTATATAATTGCAAGATAGCACTTTAATGTTATTAAGTAACTTATAGTAACCAAATAAAGGAGAGCAGCTATAATTTGCTCTCTCCTTTTTGGCTTGAACGGTCCCGCAGAATTAGGCGGTTATAATTTTTAAAGCACCTTCTGATGACTCAATATTGACCTTCCCGCCTTCACTTAAATCGCCCCTGATAATCATTTTTCCGATTTCAGTCTCGATAAATTTCTGCAAATATCTTTTCAGCGGCCGGGCACCGAAGGAAGGATTATATGCATTTTTAATCATCAATATTTTTGCTTCTTCAGAAACTGTTAGTTTAATGTGCCTGTCGTCCAACCTTTTTTGCATTCCCTTCAGGGCTAGGTCAATAATTTTTACTATTTCCTCTTTGCTTAAAGGTTTAAATAAAACAATCTCATCGATCCTGTTCATAAATTCCGGTTTGAAATGATTGTTTAACTCACCGAGGACTATCTCTCTGGTTGCTTCATCTAGTTCACAATTTTTATTAATAGCTGATAATAGATAATGGCTGCCGATGTTCGAGGTCATGATTATCACCGCATTTTTAAAATTAACGGTCCTGCCCTGGCTGTCGGTAAGCCTGCCCTCATCAAGCAGCTGAAGCAGCACATTAAAAACATCTGGGTGAGCTTTTTCGATTTCATCAAAGAGAATGACACTATAAGGTTTTCGTCTGACTGCTTCGGTAAGCTGGCCGCCTTCCTCATACCCCACATATCCAGGCGGGGCGCCGATTAATTTGGCGACAGCATGCTTTTCCATATATTCCGACATATCAATCCGGACAACGTTTTCATCGCTGTTAAAAAGAGCTTCTGCCAGAGCTTTGGCTAGTTCCGTTTTCCCCACGCCCGTAGGGCCAAGAAAGATAAAAGAACCGATGGGCTTGCCCGGATCTCTCAGCCCTGCCCTGGCCCTGATGACGGCGTCGCTCACGGCTGTGACAGCTTCTTCTTGCCCAACGACACGCCGGTGCAGGATAGCCTCAAGATTCATCAGTTTATCCTTTTCGTTTTCCACCAGCTTGGTGACGGGAATCCCCGTCCACTTTGACACTATTTCCGCTATTTCTTCTTCAGTAACTTCTTCTTTTAGAAGTGGATTCTTATTGTTTGTTCTTTGCCGTTCTTTCTCCGCTTCAAGGCTTTTAAGCAGCTCCGGCAGTTTCCCATGTTTTAAAGCCGCCAGTTTATCCAGGTCGTAAGAACGTTCCGCTGCCTCAATCTGCCTGTTTACTTCTTCTATTTGTTCTTTCAATTCTTTTTCTTTCTTGATATTCTCTTTCTCCTGCTCCCACTGGGCTTTCATTCCGTCCGCTTGCTCTCTTAAAGAAATAATCTCTTTTTCAAGTTCGGCAAGTCTTGCCTGGGAAGCGGAGTCATCCTCCTTCCTAAGGGCTTGGCGTTCAATTTCCAGTTGCATGATGCGTCTTTGGATTTCATCAAGTTCTCCCGGCATGCTGTCGATTTCCGTTCTGATCATGGCGGCGGCTTCATCCATCAGGTCAATGGCTTTGTCAGGAAGGAAACGGTCGGTAATATACCTGTTAGAGAGCACGCTGCAGGCAATAATAGCATTGTCGGTAATCCTGACACCATGGTGTATTTCGAAGCGTTCCTTCAGTCCCCGTAAAATAGAGATGGTGTCTTCCACTGTCGGCTGGTCCACTAAGATAGGCTGAAATCTTCTTTCCAGAGCGGCATCCTTTTCAATATATTTTCGGTACTCATTCAGGGTAGTCGCACCGATGCAATGAAGCTCTCCTCTAGCAAGCATCGGTTTAAGAATATTGCCGGCATCCATAGCTCCTTCCGCCTTACCGGCACCGACTATATTATGAAGCTCATCAATAAAAAGAATTATCCGGCCGTCTGATTTATATACTTCGTTTAAAACCGCTTTCAAACGTTCTTCGAACTCGCCCCTGTATTTAGCGCCGGCAATTAGGGAGCCCATATCCAAAGCAAAGATAGTCTTGTCTTTTAACCCCTCGGGAACATCGCCTTTCAATATCCTCTGGGCGAGTCCTTCCACTACCGCTGTTTTACCAACGCCCGGTTCTCCGATAAGAACAGGGTTGTTTTTAGTTCTGCGGGACAATATCCGGATGGCCCTCCTGATTTCAGCCTCCCGGCCTATAACCGGATCAAGCTTGCCCGACCTGGCCAGCTCCACCAGATCCCGTCCATATTTTTCTAATACATCGTAAGTTTCTTCCGGGTTTTTAGATGTTATTCTTTGATTGCTCCGAACCTTGCTTAAGGCTGCCATAAACTTATCCAGGGTAACCCCCAGGCGCTTGCATATATCTACGGAAGGGGTATTGCTTTCTTTTAATATAGCAATGTAGATATGTTCGACGCTGGTGTAATCATCTTTAAAACGTCTTGCTTCTTCTTCGGCATGAAGCAAGATTTCATTAAAGCGCCTGGTAGCGTACATGCTGGAAGCACCGCTTCCCTGTACCTTTGGCAGTTTTTCCAACGTCCTCTCAATTTCCCTGGCATAGAAGTCTATTTCAAGGCCCATGTAGCCTAGAAGTTTAGGGATAAGGCCTTCTTCCTGGGTAACCAAGGCAAGGTGGATATGTTCCCCGTCAACTTGTTGATGGCTTAGCTTTACGGCTATATCTTGAGCTGAAGAGATGGCCGCTTGAGCTTTTTCGGTTAATTTTTCTATATTCATGATTTTTACCTCGCTTTACCTTGGTTTAAGTTTTTGAAGCTTCTTTAAGTTTATTATATAATTCTTGCATTTCACTGCTGATTGCGGCAGGATTCATAATCCGTATCTTTATATACATATCGCCCCTTATCCCATTTCTGTCCGCATAGCCTTTGCCGGCAGCCCTGATTTTTTTGTCCGATTGGATCCCTGCCGGTATTTTAAGTAATATTTTGCCGTCAAGGGTATTAATTTCGGCTTCGCTGCCCATGGCAGCGTCCCATGGCATCAAATCCAAAGTTGTCGTAATATCTGTACCGTTCAAAGAGAAATTAGCATCCGTTTTTATTTTAATGTTTAGAAACAAGTCTCCGTTCTTCCCTCCGTTTGCACCTCTTTCACCCTGTCCGTGCAGCCTGATTCTTTCATTATTGTTAACACCTTTGGGTATTTTAACGGCAAGGGTTCTTTTACCTTCTTGCCCATTCAAAGTAATATTTTTAACAGAACCATTAAAACCTTCTTTAAGGGTAATTTCCAATGTTGCTTCTTTATCCCGGCCGTTATAGGCGTTGGAAGCGAAGCCTCTGTTCCTTTTACCGTCGCCGGCTGCTTTTTTAAAAAAGTTTCCGAAATCTATACCGTTTTCTCCCCCGAAGAATAAATTAAAAAATTCACTATACCTGCCGTTCCCTTTGCTGCTGAAATTAAAGTTTTCATAACCTTCAAAACCAAATTGAGAAGGGTCAAAATCATACCCGTGACGAAAATCGAAATCGGCGCCTATTTCGTCATATCTTTTCCTTTTTTCCGGATCTCGCAATACTTCATAGGCTTCGTTAATTGCTTTAAATTTTTCTGCCGCTTCCGGATTGCCGCGGTTAGTATCCGGATGGTACTTTTTAGCCAGTTTACGATAAGATTTTTTAATCTCTTCAATAGAAGCACTTTTATCTAGCTCAAGCAATTTGTAATAATCCTTGTATTCCATCCCCATCAACTCTCTTTTCCTGATATGCCGGTCAATACATCTTAAGAATTGTTTATATATTTCAGCCCCCAACGTCATCTCCACATTGAGGGCTGAAATAATGATTACAAAACCTGCTTATTTAATGATAATTTTATTTGCTTTTGGTTTCGCAATTTCAGCTTTCGGTAAAACCAGGCTTAAGATACCGCTTTCAAGCCTTGCGGAAATTTTTTCTCTCTGGATGTTTTCTATGGAGAATGATCTAACTATTGTACTTTGCCTGCGCTCTTTCCTGATGTACTTAGAATCATTTTCTTCTTTGGCTTCAGTGTCATTAACTCTTACCGTCAGTCTTTTATCAGTGGCTTCAATATCAATGTTCTCTCTCTTAATGCCCGGCAGTTCTATTTCGAGAATATATTCCCCATCGTTCTCGCTGACATCTACCGGCATGCAGTCCTTGACTTCATAAAAAGACAGAAAAGAGTCGTTGAAGAAATCTCCAAAGAATCTGTCGACATCCAGGAGATTGAAAATGCCGGATTGCCTCCCCTGTACTTCATTATTTCCTTTAGCAAAAGGGATTAAACTTGACATATTCAACACCTCCATGCTTTTTCATTAGGATCTTTTCAGATCTTGTATTAATAATATATCATTGCTTAAGGCAAGATAGCAAGCCTTAATCCTGACCTTACCTGACCTTTCTCTTAAATATTTTCCTGCTAGCTTAAATTAGGAACATTTATCTCAAAATTTCTAAATAGATAGCAATTATTCTTCTTATTTTGTATTAAAAGGAAAGCAAAAAAGCACCTGGGATTTGGTTCCATTATCATATTTTATCTGCAGCTAGCCGGTGGTTTCTGTAAGCCATTTTTCCGCCCTTTCCCTGTTGTCAAAGATGCGGAATTGATAGCCCTTACCTGCCTCAGAAGCCATTTTTAAAAATCCGCCGTCTTTAACACTCTGCTTAACAATGATTATGGCTGTCTTAATCCGGTAATTTATCAATTTTTGCAGAACTTTGACGGCCACACCCGTTTTCAGCTGAAAAAAGGCGGGCGTCAAAACCTGGGCATAAATCATAATATTCCTTGTGCTATACTCGTTACAAAGGGAAACTAGCTCCAAGGCATCTTGTTCATTGCATACGAGCCGGTGCCAAGAAAATAATTCGAGGTATTTGCCCTGATTATATTCTATCAAACGGTAACCCTGGCTTTTTTCATCCCTGTAACTTTCTTGCTTAATTTGTTTTTGCTTAGTTAAATATAATTTTAGTTTCCTGACCCAAGACAATTCGTTTGCATAGAAGGATAAAATGTTTTCCCCTAGCATTTCTGTTAAAAATTGATCCTTTGATGAAGTTGAAAATAAATGGCATTTCTGCCGTATTAATTCTTGTTGAGTTATTAGCTTGGTTTTAACTTCTTCCTCATATTCGGTTATGATTCCGACTAGTTCTTGTCTGCTGAGAGCATCGCTACAAGCAGCAAGCCTTGCTAGAAAAAAGTTTTTAAATTCCGGAGCTTCTGCTTTAGATATTAGCCAGCTTTTCAACTCAGCCTGCCCGGGTTCATTTAATTCATATAAAATTTTTGAAGGAGTACCATCCTGATGAATGATTTTCTTAGTAACAAGTCCGTCATTTGCAAGAGCTACGAGATTTTTATATATTTGATTATTGTTACCCGTCCAGGGCATAAAAGGAGAATCTCGGATAATCTTCTTGATATCGTAACCTGAATAAGGCCCCCCGCTCAAGACGGCTAAGATGGCTTCCCTCATGGTCATGGAAAAAACCTCCCCTAAACTAAAATAACATATGTTAAACATAACATATGTTATTTTATTAGTAAAGTATTTTTTATTAAAGAGATTATCCCTTGATAGACATTTTATATGCTTGCCATCCTTCGT
>CAZYHL010000075.1:0-8256 GCA_964646795.1 uncultured Syntrophomonadaceae bacterium | reverse complement strand
TTACCTGGAATTTTCTCAGGGAACAGTGGTCAAGGCCACGGCGGCAAAGAACGAAGCAATGCTTAAAAGAGTCCTAGAAATCGACCCCGGCGCCCGTTGTCTGGGTGAATTCGGCATAGGCCTAAACTACGGCCTGGACCGTTTTTCCAAAGACATTCTTTTCGATGAAAAAATCGGTGGCACTGTCCATCTGGCGCTGGGCAGCGCCTACCCGGAAATAGGCGGTCAAAACAAATCGGCAATCCATTGGGATATGATTAAAGACCTGCGCAAAGGCGGCTCAATCTATCTGGACGGTAAACCGGTTCAAAAAGACGGCCGTTTCCTCTTTGTTTGATTTTTTCAGGAGTATATTTTTCGGTCATTAACACATTATTTTAATAACCGGTAAAGGATGGGCAGCCAATGATGATTAGAAAGGTATCCCGCTTTATCAAAAACATCCGCCTGCACGACGAAGCAGGGGCAAAAGGAAAAGTAAAACAAATCCGGGAAATAATTCTCTTAGCCCTAAAACACGGGTTTTCACCGTTAGAATACGAATCTTACGGTTTTTACCTTGCCGGCAAACAGTGGCAGGCTATGTTGTCCTACTTAAGCAACAGCGAGATAACTTACAAGCTGAGACCTGCCCTGTATGACAAATCCATGGTAAACCTCTTAAACAACAAGCTGCTCTTTAACAGGTACTACGGGTCTTTCGGCCTGCCTCTCCCCAAGTTTTACGGCTTTTTTAATCCGGCTTCCGGTTTTACGCAAGGGCTTGATTCCCTCAGGACGGAAGAAGACATTGCCGCTTTTGTTAAAAACGGGCTCCCCGCAGAATTTGTGGTCAAGCCCATTGGCGGCATGCAAGGGAAAGGTATTGTTGTAGTTGAAAGTACCTGCTTCCGGAAGGGCAGCCCCGTCTTTACGGATGTTTCCGGGCGGGAATGGACGGCAAAAGAGCTTTTCGCCGCAGCACCAGGGACATCTTACGGCCACAAACTGGCAGGCTTCATCCTGGAAGAAAAAATCAAGCAGCACCCTGTCGTGGGCAACGTGAATGCTTCCTCGGTAAATACCTGCCGCTTGTTGTCCATCTATTATCCCGACGGCACCATAGACATACCCTTTGGGCTGATGAAATTCGGGCGGCAGGGTATGGGTGTGGACAACTGGGCTCAGGGCGGACTAGCCGCCTCTATTGATACCGCCTCGGGAATCCTCGGTAAGGGAACATATGCCCCTGTCTTCAGAAAAAGCTGGACCTCTTACCATCCCGACAGCAACGTTAAGGTAGAAGGATTTAAGCTCCCTTTGTGGGAAGAAGCCCTAAGCATAACCAAGAAGGCCGCCGCCGTCACGCCGGGAATCAAAAGCGTCGGCTGGGATTTGGCTTTCGGTGAAAAGGGCCCGGTTATCATCGAAGGCAACAGCAGCTGGGGCCCAATTTTTGTGCAAACGGTAAACGGAGGGTTCCTTACTCCTGATATCAGGTCAAAAATGCGGCAGTTCGGCCTCACCTTCAGATAGGATTGCTGCTTAAACACCCGAACGTAATCAACCCTTTACAGCCTCTTTAATTCCGGTTAATTTTTCATCCAAACGTCTTAACCCCGGATACATAACCACTAAAAAATTAATAAATAAAATTCCGGCGCAAGTCAGATAGACTACCGTGATGTTGGTCAGGGCAAGGAGGAAACCGAACCCCGTAGAGCCAATGCCTATGCCCAGATCTAGAAAAGCTGTAAAGGTGGCCATGGCGCGCCCCCTTTCTTCGGGAGAAGACAGGATCACTACCAGCTTCATCAATGAAGGATAGGAAACAGTCATGCCAAAGCCCAAGAGGACCGAACCCAACAACAAAGAGCGGATACCCGGAGAAAAAGCAACCACCACCAGCGACAGGGAAACAAGGACCATACTAGCCCCTACAGTCAGCAAATAACCTAAGCGGTCGATAGCCTTACCGGCAAAAGGCCGGGTACAAACCAACACGATGCCATAGACGGTAAAAAACAGGCCTACGTTTGTGATGCCCCGGGTTTGACCCAGGACAGGCAGGAAGGTTACAACGGTGCCGTAGGAGAAAGCAACCAGCAGTGCCATGAACGAAGGGAAAATAACCGGCCGGGATATCCTTATCTTTTGCGTTTCTCCCTCCTTCGTTAAGCTCTTTTCAGTCTGCTTGATCTCTTTTAAGAAAAAGGTCAAGATTAGAGCAGAAAGGGGCAAGATGCCTAAAAAAGCAAAAGTAGTAATATATCCGGCCCGATGGAAAATAAACTCGGTGATGACGGGACCAACGGCCATGCCGATGGGCGTAGTTAAAGAAAAATACCCCAGCGCCTCACCCTGCCTTTGTTCGGGAGCAAACTCTGCTGCCATAGTAAAGGCAGCCGCCTTAACCGCGCCCCAGGCAGCTCCCTGCAGTGCCCTTAACAGCAGTACGGCCGCCACGCTCTGAGATAACATATACAGGAAATTACCAAAGCAAAACAGAGCGATACCGGCTAACGCAATTTTTTTGCAGCCGTGGTTGTCGATATAAGCGCCTAAAAATGGCCTTGTGACAACGGCTACAATCATGTAGACACCGGCAGCAAGGCCTACGGTTGAGCCGCTTCCGCCGATATTGATTATGTACATCGGCATAAAAAACAACAGGGAGGATAAACTCATATACAGTAATAACGATATTGCAATCAGCAGGTTAAAAGCCGGCGTGAATACCTTTTCTTCTTTTGCCGTCACAAGAAACTACCCCCTTTAAAAAAATAGAGATGTCATCATTGTTGCCGCATCTCCAAAGGCGTTTTCTGTTGGCTTTAAAAAGTATCTATTCCCGCTCTAAAGTTACCTTCTTTAAGTGCAAGCGGCCCTGGTAGAGCACAAAAAAAAGGTTCATAAGCATGATGCCGGCACATGTTAAGTAAACAGTGGTAATGCTTGTTACTGAAAGCAGGAAACCTATACCGATTGAGCCGGTTCCGATACCAAGATCGTAAAAACCGGTAAAGGTTGACATAGCCCTGCCCCTTTCGGCTTTGGAAGCCAAGGCTACAACCAAGGACATCAATGCTGGTGTTGTCAGGCTGAGGCCGAGTCCTACGAGAATTGCACCTACAAGTAAAAACGCCAGATTCGGTGCCAAAGCAATTACGAGCATCGCCAGGAAGAAAAAGATAGTGCTTAAGGATATTAAAGGAAAATGACCATAGCGATCTACATATTTCCCCGATAACAGCCGTCCGACAACCGACACTGCCCCTGAAACGGTAAAAAATATGCCTACATTGGCCATCCCCCTTGTTTGTCCCAGAACCGGCAAAAAGGTGACGACAGTTCCATAACAAAACATGATGAACATGCCAATCAGGGAAGGTACGATAACGGATAAGGTGATAAATGAAGGCTTTATACCGGGAGCGGGACTCTGAACGTCGGAACTAGGTTCTTTTAAAAACAAAAGCGAAAACAAGCAAAGAAAAGATAAGCCGCCAAAAACCCCTAACGCGTTCGAATAGGTATAATGGCGATAAACTGCTTCAATTAATGCAGGACCAATCGATCCGCCTAAAGCAGTAACCATGGAGAAGTACCCCAAGGCTTCCGCCTGGCGTGTTCGGGGCGCCAGTTTTGCTGCCAAGGTAAAAGCACCGGCAACAAGCGTTCCCCAGGCAACTCCTTGGAGGGCTCTGAGCAAAAAGATCACTGCAGCGCTCCTGGCCCAGATGTAACAGAAAGTACCAAGGCCGAAAAGAACCAAGGAAACCATCATAATCCCCCTGCAACCATGCTTGTCAGCATAAGGAGCCGTAAAGGGCCGCGAAAATATTGCAATCAGCATAAATATACCGGCTGCTAATCCGATGCCGGCCTCGCCGACCCCAAAGCTCATCATGTAGATGGGCATAAAAAACATTAAGCCCTGAAAAATCGTAAACAAGGACAGGGCGGCAAATATAAGCAGACTGAAATTAAAAGTGAACACTTTTTCCCTTTGCTCCATTTTACCCATCCTTTTTTTAATTTACGCCCCTGTCAGGTCTTTTCCCGCAAGGCCGCCGGTAAATTTTTGCATATTTTGAATTAAATCAGATAATTCTTTAACCTATTCGGCCGCTTCGTCGGCACCGACAAAACCGCTTTTATGCAACCTGTTCTGGTAGAGTACGAAAAAAAAGTCCAGCAGCAAAAAACCGGCACAGGTTAAGTATACGGTGGTGATGCTGGTCACCTCCAGCAAGTAACCAAAGCCGACGGAGCCAATTCCTATACCCAGGTCATAAAATCCGGTGAAGGTGGACATGGCCCGTCCCCTCTCTTCTTCCGAAGACAAAACGACAGCCAGGGACATCAAGGCCGGCGTTACCGAGCTAATACCAAGGCCGAATAACGCTCCGCCAAGGAGCAAAACAGAAAGAGAAGGAGCGAGAGCCACTATGACCATGGCAAAAAAGGTGCAGATTATGCTTACGGCCAGAACAGGGTAATGCCCGAAACGGTCAACCACCTTCCCGGCAAAGACACGACCGGCCACCATCACCGCTCCCTGGACGGTAAAAAATATGCCTACCTTCTCTATTCCCCTTACCTCTCCCAGGATAGACATAAAGCTCATAATTGTCCCAAATGACATGGTGGTCATCATGCCAATTATAGAAGGCATTAAAACAGCTTTGACAATAAAGGATTGCTTCTGACCCGGATCTTTTTGCGTGGCCGCGACAGGCTCCTGGACCTTAAGCTTAAAGAACAGGAACAGGCAAACCAGGGTCAAAACACCGAGGGTATTAAAAGTAGAAAAAAAACTGTAGTTTTCTTTAATAAATTCAGCCAGGGCAGGCCCGATAGAACTTCCCAGGGAAGTAACCAGGGCGAAATAGCCCAGGGCTTCTGCCTGGCGTGTTTTGGGAGCCATCACTGCCGCCAGCGTATAGACAGCCGCGACCAGCCCGCCCCAGGCGGCACCCTGGATAGCCCGCAATATAAAGACGGAAAACACCTTATAGGCCAGGATGTAGAGAAAAGTACCCAGGCAAAAGACACAGAGGCCGAAGATCATTATCTTTTTCCCGCCGTACCTGTCTACAAGGGGGCCTACAAAGGGCCGCAAGGCAACAGCTACAAACATGAATATCCCGGCTGCCAGCCCTACCGAACTTTCTCCGCCGCCAATGTCCAGGATATACAAGGGTAAAATAAACAGGAGCCCTGAAAATAAGGAAAACAGGATTACAGCCCCCAGAAGCAGCACCACATAATCCAGTGTAAATATTTTCTCTTTGGGATTCATTTTTATAGACCCTCCTTCTATGCACCACTGCAATTATCGAATGTAAACAATTCACTGAATATAGGCTTAGAAAACCCGGAGAAGCCTGTACCTTAAGGCATCTCCGGCAAAGCTAACAAACAAACCTAATAGCCCAAGCGCTTTAAACGCTCAGCAAATACGTCTTTCTTGCCGCCTGCCTTCTTAGCCTGGGCCATTTCCATTCTTTTCTTCTCTTTCGCCAGCTTTTCCCGCCAATGCGGTGCTTCCCTAAGGGTAAACTCAACCTTTCTCGGGTTCAAGTCCTTGTCTTTCAGGGCAGGATAATCGGGTGCATAGCGGTAAGCACGGAAAATCGAGTTGCCCATGCCCATGGCTGACTCGATATAAAAGGGATATCTGTATTCCCACACAACTTCTTTTGCGGGAGTTACTTCAAAAATACGGCCGTGTATTCCTTCGCAAATCAAGGTATTGCCGTTGGGCAGACGCTGGGAGCCGGATATGGCCGGCGAATGGAAATCAGTCGCACCCTCGTCTTTATATTCCCAGACTATTTCCCCACTTCCCGGGTTGACCTCCAAAACCCTGGAAAAGTTAATCATGCCGTAGGATAATTCGCCCTCTTCACTGTCGGGACGGTGGGTGCCGTTGTCATAAACCAGGATATTCCCGTTTTCCAGCATGTTGGGGTCGTGCTGGTGGCCGAGTTTGCCGCCTCTTCCCCAGTTCCATTTTAATTCCTTTGATTGTTTATCAATAATCCCGATGGTATTCTGTCTTAAAAAACTGGTCAAAATATCGCCGTTGGGCAGCACATGGCAGGTGTTGACGTGGGTCCATTCAGCTTTGCTGCACAGAGGACAGATAGCAAATTCTTCTCTGTCCAAAAGGTGCTCGTAACCCAGCCATTCCCAGACAACCTCCCCTGAGGGGGTTATTTCCCGGAAAGAATCAGCCCAGATAATGCCGTCTCTTTCCGTTCCCGGCAAACCTCCCTTCACCTTCTTGGCGAGTTCGGGAGGTGTCTCGACAAACCTTAATATCATGGTGTTGCCATTGGGCAAGCGGGAAAAATCATGGTGCATATAAGGATCCTCATATTCCCATACCACCTCGCCGTCCCAGGTCATCTCCGTTAACTTGCCGCCGATACCGCCGAAATCAGGCAGCGGTGTATCAATTAGTTTCCCGGAATAAAGGAGATTGCCGTTGGGCAGCAGTTTGGCATAACAGGCAGGTGTTAAATCTGATTCCCATTTATGCACGAAATTTCCTTTAATGTCCATCAGCCAGGTACGGCATTCCGATAAGGGCGTGAATAAAGTATAGCCATTATAAACCTTTGTTGGCGAACTAAATATTAACCCGGCCAGGCTTCTTTGCGATACTGTCATCTTAATCCCTCCTCATTTACTTGTAGAATATCCTTTTGTTATGTTTATTTTAGCCCAATTGCAGGTATTCTTATCTCCCCCCTTCCATCAAAACAAACATAGTCTTACTTGCAATCATCTTATTCACCGGAAGCACTGCTCTGGGATAAATCAGGTGCTGCACCTATACTTGTCAGGCGGGAACGCCCCGGAAACAGGACATAAAGCAGGTTAGTAAACAAAATAATGGCGCAAGTTAAATAGAGGCTAGTCATGCTGGTTTTAGAAAGCAAATATCCCAGTCCCATAACGCCTATCCCCGCACCTACATCCATTGCTGCTGTGAAAGTCGCCATGGCGCGGCCTCGTTCCTCCTCGGAAGACATTTCAACAGTCAGTTTCATCAATGATGGGTATGAGACGGTCATGCCAAAACCAAACAACACTGCGCCGACCAAAAGGAGGTTTAAAGTATTGGCAAAAGCAATTACAGCCATAGCCAGAATAACAAAAACCAAGCTGGAGCCAATAGTGTAAAAATAGCCCAGTCGATCGACCGTTTTGCCGGCAAAGGGACGGGTAACTACCAGCACCATGCCGTACAATGAAAAAAAGAAGCCGACATTTGATATCTCTCTTACCTTGCCTAAAATAGGCATAAAGGTCATAATTGCACCATAGGAGAAAGCCACTACAAGGCCCATTATAGAAGGTAATATTACCGATTTTGCCAGCAGGGGGGGTCTCCCTCCTTGCTTGTCTTCTTTTTTAACTATTTCGCTGTTTTTTTCCTTTATTAGAATAGTTAACACAAAAGTAATCAGGACGATTACACTTATAAAGATGATCGTAATCGTATAATTAAAAGTACTGGAGATATAATCGGCCGTCAACGGTCCAATCGCATTGGCCGCCGGAGGAGCAATGGCAAAATAGCCCATAGCTTCTCCCTGGCGTTTAAGCGGCGCCAGCTTTGCCGCCAGGGTAAATAGAGCCGACAGCATGCCACCCCAGGCAAGACCCTGAAAAGCACGCAAAATTATTACCATAGTGACAGTATCTGCAAAAATAAACAGGAAGGTGCTTGAACAGAATAATATTGTACCCATTAAGATAATCTTTTTGCAGCCGTGAAGGTCAATGTAAGCACCGGATAAGGGCCTTGTCACAACTCCGATAATCATGGTAAGGCCTGCCGCCAAACCCACCATAGCTTCCCCGCCGCCGATGTCGATAATATGCAGAGGGATTAGGAACATCAATGATGATGAAGTAATAAATAATAAGAAAGACAATGCCATTAACAGGTTAAAATTCAGATTAAACAATTTTTCTTCATTAGCCAAACTTTTATCCCCCTTCTTCTGCTTCTTTCTTCGCTGTCTTTAGCTGGCGCATCTATCTCTTTAGCACCACAATTCCATTATTCCACCGGCGCATTCAAGGATTTAGCATTTTGGGCGGACAAAACCAATCCCTGCTATTTTTTTAGGAAATGGTTATTCAAAAAGCCTCCGCCCCAGCGGAGGCTTTTAACCCCGGTAATTATACTATTCCTGTTTTTACATGTAGCCGAGGGCGCGCATCCTTGCCATGGCTTTTTCTTTGTCCTGACGC
>CAZYHL010000074.1:0-8462 GCA_964646795.1 uncultured Syntrophomonadaceae bacterium | reverse complement strand
TTTTCCGTCTCGTCAAGCTCGTAGTATAATAAGACGCCGTAATAAAAATAGGCTTCAGGATGCTTAGGGTCATTTTCTATGACGGCCTGGAGGCTGTTTTCGGCCAAATCGATTTGTTTGCCGTAAAGGGCTGCCGTGGCCATGTCTATTCTGGCATCATTGTCTGATGAGTCTATTTCCAGCCCTTTTTGGTAGTATTCCACCGCTTTGCCATAATAGCGCCCACTGTTAGCTTCATCTCCCAGATAAATTCTGTATATATGGGCAATGTTCAGGTACAAACCCCCGAGTTCCTTAATTTTGCCGGTATTTTCAGGATCATCTGCTACGTCGGTTTTGAGAGAAGCAGCTTCGGTAAGCAATTCATTAATGAGTTGCTGTGTTTCAGCTTGAGGGTCATCCTGGCCCGAGCCGTTTTTATCCCTGAAAGCGAAGCTGGAGATAGATGTGGCCAGCAGTCCCAGCACGGCCAGTAAGGCTATGGAAGCATAAAGCTTTTTCTTTTTACTGTTCAATATTATCCCACCTATATATTTATTGAGGCAGTACATCACGGTATCTATAGCAAGCATATCATATTTCTATTATATTAGACCATTTCTTTTAAAGAAAGGAGAAACATTTGTCAGGAATGTTAATTAGGCTAAGCCTTTAGATTTTATTTCTTTGCTCTTGGGTACAATACTTGTTATTCAAAGGTAAAGGGGACAGGTATGGGAAAAATCCGTGCGGCAAGGCAAAAGAAGCTTAATCTAATCCTGGCTTTTCTACGGCATATTTTCCCTCTGACGGACCGGGAACTGGCCGGGTGGCGGGAAAAATTACGCCTGTGCCCCGATGGGGAATTGGCGGCGCAGGGGTTGGCCAGTATCAGGGATAAAAGGTTTCATGTCTTGGGCGGTTCTTTCTTTGCCTTGTATTGCCCGGATAAGGCCGAGGAATTGGTCGAGTTTATCACAGCCCTTCAGACAATCAGTGATTACTTAGACAACCTCTGTGACCGGGGCGGGGTTGAGGATGAAAAAGCCTTCCGGCAGTTACACGGCTCTATGCTGGCCGCTGTTGACCCCGACAGGCCAGCGGAGGACTATTATGCCTGCTATCCTTTTAAAAAGGACGGGGGTTATCTGCAGTCTCTGGTTGACTGCTGTCGCGCCAAGCTTAAAAGGTTTCCGGCTTATGCCGCTGTCAGGGAAAGGGTTTTGCGTTTAACGTCTTTGTACTGCGATTTACAGGTTTTCAAGCATCTTAACCCGGCTCTGCGGGAAGGACGCCTGATTGAATGGTACTTACATAATTGCCGGGACACCTCCTTCTTCTGGTGGGAGTTTGCCGCTGCCTGCGGCTCTACCTTGGGTATTTTTGCTTTGACGGCGTCGGCAGCCGAGGGATTAAATGGGGAAGAGAGCAAAAAGATTGAAGCCGCTTATTTCCCTTATATTTGCTGTATTCATATCCTCCTGGATTATTATATTGACCAGGAAGAAGACAGGCGGGAAGGAGACTTGAATTTTGTTTCATATTATCATTTATATGGGTTAAACTGCGCAGAAAGGATGCGAAGCCTTTATCTTAAGGCTTATAACGGAATCAATAGATTAAATTATGTTCCTTTTCACCAGGTGCTGGTACGGGGTTTGCCGGCCTTGTACCTCTCCGACAGGAAGATCGAGAGGCAGGGCTTGCGTCCGGAAGCCGCCTCCTTGCTGCGGGAAGCAGGTATTGAAGGCAGGATATATTTTTCCCTCTTCCGCTTATTAAGGTTAAGAGGTGTTATCTAAGTAAAACCTGTCCCTTAGCTTTTTCGCTCCAGAACAAAATCCGCCAGACTGTCCAATGTGTTTTTGGCGTCAATACCTTGAAAGCTTTTAAGAGCTTCTTTCGCCAGGTTTATATGGGCGGCGGCTTTGTTTCGTGCCAGTTCCAGCGCGCCGCTTTTAAGGGCGGCTTGGGAAAGAGCCGAAATAGCTTCTTCTTCCAAAATATCCTGAGACAGCAAGCTTTTGGTTGTTGGGGCATAAACAGGGTTTTGCAAAAGTAACAGCAGCGGCAGGGTTATTGTCCTTTGGCGCAGGTCGGCTCCCGTCGGTTTGCCCGGGTTTGCTCCGGGAGTCAAATCCAGGATGTCGTCAATAATTTGAAAGGCCATGCCCAAATGAAAACCGTAGTTTTTTATAGCCTGGGATTCCTCTTCCGCAAGCCTGGACACCAGTGCGCCGGTGAAGCAGCAGGCTGAAAGAAAATGAGCCGTTTTTTTGTATATATAGTTATAATAAATTTCTTCAGTTGGTATCATTTTGTCTTTGCATCGCCTAAGTTGTTCTATTTCTGCCTCGCACATGAGACAGATTGACCTGGTCATCGGCTCAAGCACTCCTAGTCGGGCATGTTTGACCAGCAGGGAGAAAGCCGTGGCGAAAAGAAAATCACCCGTGAGTACGGCACATTTGTTTCCCCACAGACTGTTGAGGGATTTATCCCCTCTTCTTTCTTCCGCTTCATCAATGATATCGTCGTGAATGAGAGAGGCGGTATGAATAAGCTCTGCGGCAGCCGCAGTGTCCAGGAGGGCGTCTTTTTGATAATTTCCCAAAGAGGCGCTTAATACCACTAAAAGAGGTCTGAACCTTTTGCCGCCCTGCCTGAGCAGCCGGACGGCCAGTTCTTTGGTCAGGCTGCTGTTAGTGGCGGCCGCCGCCCGGCTTAACCTTTCTTCGATTTGCTGCATTTCTTGAAGTGTGGCGATTTGAGCTGCAAGGGAGGACTCGGTTTTCAAAGGTCAGCCTCTTTTCTTTTTTTTGTAAACTTATTGTTAGCCAAATAGCAGGTGTGTATGCAAAATGAAAATATTGGCTCAATATCCTCATTCAGGCAGTGAGCCTCTTGTCTTTCCAAGGGGCAGATAATATAATTATGACAGATTCTTTCGCGAGGTGGATAATATTGGAACTTAATAAAAAGGAAAAATTGAAGCACCTTCCTTCTGTGGATGCGGTTGTTAAAATGCTGACTGGCATGGAAGAGGCAGCTTCCATAAACAGCTTATTTTTAACGGAGGGTGCAAGGGAAGCGGTGGGTTACTTCCGGGAACTGATTCTTAAGGGCGGGACTGACAGCGAGGAAATATCAGCCGCCGCCATAACGCACCGGGCTCTGTCAATCGCCGGACAGTTAAATAAAAACAGCCTGGGGAAGGTTATAAATGCTACGGGCGTCATAATCCATACCAACCTGGGCAGGTCGCTCCTTGCCCCGGAAGCCATAAAGGCTGTCCAAGAGGCGGCAGGGAATTATATCAATCTTGAAATGGATTTGGATACGGGGATGAGGGGAGAAAGGTATGTGCACGTGAATAGCCTCTTATGCCAAATTACGGGCGCTGAGTCTTCCCTGGTGGTAAACAATAATGCGGCTGCTGTCCTTCTCATTCTTTCTTCCCTGGCCAAGGGGAGGGAGGTAGTAGTTTCCCGGGGTGAGCTGGTGGAAATAGGAGGTTCTTTTAGGATCCCAGCGGTTCTTGCTTTAAGCGGTGCCAGGCTCGTTGAAGTAGGCACTACCAACAAAACCGGAGCGGCTGATTACCGCGGGGCTGTAAATGAAGAAACGGCTCTTTTACTGAAGGTTCATACCAGCAATTACCGGATAGTTGGGTTTACTGCTGCTGCAAACACCGAAGAACTGGTTGCCTTAGGGAAAGAATACGGTTTGCCTGTTGTGGAAGACCTGGGCAGCGGTGTGCTGCGGGATTTGCGGCCGTATGGGATAACAGATGAACCCGCAGTACAAAAGCTGCTCCAGGCAGGGGTGGATATTATCTGTTTTAGCGGCGATAAACTTCTCGGAGGGCCTCAGGCAGGTATTATTGTCGGCAAGAAGAAATATATTGACCTAATTAAAAAGAACCAGCTAACCAGGACTCTGAGGATAGACAAGCTTACCCTGGCGGCTTTGGAAGCAACCCTGCGCCTTTATCTGGATGATAAGTGGGCAGAAAGAATTCCTACCTTGAGAATGTTAACGATGCCCCTTGCGGATATAGAAGCGAAGGCAAAGAAACTGTCCCGTCAATTGGAAAAAGTTATCGGAGACAGGGGAATTGTTGAGGTCAGGGAAGGGATGTCCGCCGTGGGCGGGGGAGCGCTGCCAATGGCTCCTCTTCCTACTTTTTTGGTTTCCCTTGAGGTCAGGGACATAGCCAGGAACCTTCTAGCCGCAAGATTGAGGCAGGGGAACCCTCCTTTATTGTTAAGGGTTAAGCAAGACCGTTTGCTGCTGGATCTCCGAACCATACAGCCGGAAGAATTTGATATTATCCCGGAACTCATTTCCAAAGCGGTTGCTCTAGGCTAGGGGGGGACTATGTTTTTAGCCGGTAACTTTAAGGATGTGATAAGATGTCACACATAATAATTGGTACTGCCGGGCATGTCGACCACGGCAAGACAATGCTGATTAGGGCATTGACGGGTAAGGATACGGACCGGCTGAGGGAAGAAAAAGAGCGAGGCATTTCTATTGACCTGGGATTTGCCCCTTTTGATTTACCGGGAGGACGCCGGGCCGGAGTGGTGGATGTGCCAGGGCATGAAAGATTCATTAATAATATGTTGGCGGGAATCGGGGGCATTGATTTGGTTCTGCTGGTAGTGGATGTGACAGAGGGGGTAATGCCTCAGACCAGGGAGCATCTTGCCATTCTAAACCTGCTTGCTATCAAGAAGGGGATCGTTGTATTAACCAAAATCGACCTTGCGGAAACCGAATGGGTTGACCTGGTGCAGGAAGAAGTTTATCGGGAACTAAAGGGAACCTTTTTAGCGGAGGCTCCCTGCCGGCGGGTTTCCGCCACAACCGGGGCAGGGATCGAGGACCTTAAGGCTTTGATCGACCGGGAAACGACGGCGATTGCTGTCCGGGATGCGGATGCTCCTCTGCGTATGCCCGTCGACAGGGTTTTCAGCCTAGCGGGCTTTGGTACAATTGTTACCGGTACGCTTATTGCGGGAAAAGTGAAGGTAGGGGCGGAAGTAGAGGTGCTGCCGGCCGGCCGCAAGGCCAGGGTTCGGCGGATTCAGGTCCATGGCGCCGGGGTTGAAGAGGTCTTTGCGGGTCAAAGAGCTGCTTTGAACCTGGCCCATCTAGAAAAGGAAGAAGTTTCCAGAGGTAGTGTTGTTGCGTCCCCCGGTTTTTATCAGCCTACTTCCCTGCTGGATGTAAGGCTGAGGCTTCTGCCTACTGCTTTACAATCCCTAAAAAATATGGCTCCCCTTCATTTGTATCTGGGAACGGCAAGAGTAGTGGCCAGAGCCCTGTTGCTGGATGACAGGGAAATTAGACCCGGAGAAAACGGCCTGGTTCAATTAAAATTGGAGAGGCAGCTGGTAGCGCAAAATTCGGACAGATTCATTGTCCGTTCATATTCACCAGTTACGACAATAGGCGGTGGCGTTGTCTTGGACCATCTTCCTTTACGGCATAAACGTTTCCGACCGAAAGTGATTGAAAATCTTAAACACCTGGAGGAGGGGGATGCCTCCGGATACTTAATAAGCCGGATTAGGGAAGAACCCCTTCTTACCAGCAAAGAGCTGGCGCGCCTCGTCCGCCTTTCACCTGAAAGGATGCGGGAATTCCTCGATTTGGTTCTTAAAGAAGGCAAGGTGGTGGATTTAGATGGCCATTTGGTACTGAAAGAAAAGTATGGTGCCTGGGTAAAGGAACTTTACAGCAGGATAGAGGAATTCCACCGTCTTCACAATCTGGCCGCAGGTCCTTCCAGGGCTTCCCTGAAGGGTGCCCTAGGCAAAGATTTCCCAACCCGGGCGTATGATGTTATTCTGGAGAACCTTACGGCTGCAGGCAAGATAGTAATCAAGGGTGAGATTATAGCCGCTGCCGGTTTTAAGGCGGCTCTATCACCGGAACAGAGTAAGATGCTGGCTATATTGGAAGATGCTTTCCTTCAGGGAGGGTTTTCCCCTCCCGCAGCGGCAGAGCTGAAAGAAAAGCTAGCGTTAAGCGATGAGCAGCTTCAGTCGTTTTTGGCTCACCTTAAGCGGCATGGTGTTATCGTCAAGGTTTCGGATGAACTGGCTTATCACAAGGAAATTTACGATGAGGCTCTGCATATTTTAAAGCATATTTTAGAGAAAGAGGAGAGTATAACACTGGCCCGGTTTCGGGACGCCTTAAATACTTCCCGCAAATATGCCCAGGCGTTGTTAGAGCATTATGACGGGCAAAAAATAACCAGGCGGAAAGGCGATTACCGGATATTATGGTAGAGAAGGAGCCCATTAATTGAATAAAGTAGGAGGAAGCGGGATGATAAAAGGTTTTTTGGCTTCAAAGAATATTCATTTTTCAGTAAAAAGGTATCTGATTGATGCCCTGGGTTCCATGGCTATGGGTTTATTTGCCTCTCTGATAATCGGCTTGATCCTGCAGACCCTGGGAAGAGAGCTAGGCATAACCTTTTTGGACGATTTCGGCAGCACTGCCATGAGCATGTACGGACCGGCAATTGGGATCGCCGTGGCTTACGGCCTGGAAGCGCCTCCCCTAGTGTTATTTGCCAGCGTTGTTACCGGCATGGCC
Organism: uncultured Syntrophomonadaceae bacterium; assembly: GCA_964646795.1. Taxonomy (GTDB): domain Bacteria; phylum Bacillota; class Dethiobacteria; order PWVN01; family PWVN01; genus CAZYHL01. The sequence goes on along the minus strand of CAZYHL010000074.1, from coordinate 1,865 downwards.
GGAGCGGCGGCCGGAGGCGGCATGGGCGGGCCGGCAGGGGCTTTTGTCGGAGCCGTTGTAGGCGCTGAATTTGGCAAGCTTGTTTCCAAAGAGACCAGGATAGATATTATTGTTACTCCTGCAGTCACCATCTTAACAGGCGTCGGAGCCGGGACATTGACAGGCCCGTGGGTCGGCAAATTAATGATGGGGCTGGGTCAGGTCATCATGACGGCTACAGAGCTTCACCCCGTGCCTATGGGTATCATCGTGGCAGTCATCATGGGGTTAGCTTTAACTGCGCCCATAAGCAGTGCGGCCCTGGCGATTATGCTTAACCTGGGGGGGGTAGCCGCCGGTGCGGCCACCGCAGGATGCGCTGCCCAGATGATAGGCTTTGCGGTGGCGAGTTTTAAGGAAAACGGTTTTTCCGGCCTTGTTTCCCAAGGGCTGGGTACTTCCATGCTGCAAATAGGCAATATCGTTAAAAACCCGGCGATACTTCTGCCGCCCACTTTAGCAGCGGCTGTCTTGGGCCCCTTGGCAACTACCGTATTCCGGATGGAAAACCTTCCCGCCGGAGCCGGTATGGGTACCAGCGGCCTGGTGGGACAGATAATGACTGTTAATGCCATGGGTTCCGGCAGCCGGGTTATTCTGTCTATTATCCTGCTTCACTTTCTTTTTCCCGGTCTTATTGCTTATCTTGCGGATCGTTTTCTGAGAGGGCGGGGGTTGATTAAAGCAGGGGATTACAAACTGAAGCTTTAAAGGTTAAATAAAAAAAGGGTATACGCAACAACGGCATATATTCCTTTTGTTTGGCATTAAAGCTTTTAAGACAATTGCTGTCGCTTACTTACGGTGGCTTTTCATATAGCGAACGATTAGCTTGTCCAGTTCCAGGCTCTTGGCATAAGTATCACAGCATAACCGTGTGTTCTTGTCCCATTTATAGAAGGAATAAAGCTCCGACCTTAATATTTCAATTTTTTCTTCAAGTGGGTTGTTTTCTCCCAAGCCAATCCCTTCTTTACAATAGTTTGCATAAACTACGAAAGCAGGAACAGTCCGTGCTGTCCATATAAAAATTATTTCGACAAGCTTCACGAAAAACCTTTAAACTTTTTAAAAGAGGAGAGATATTTTGCCGTTCGAAAGGATTTATTGCAGTTTATCTGTCGGGAAATCCGGCAGGATTATTTCTCCGAAAAGATATTTTAAGGGGAGAAAGGAATATGTTTTTAAAACAAGAATGAAAACAGTAGCGCCGTGGATTTCAAGAGACGCCCGCCCCTTGAGGTGAAAAACAAAAATTTTCCTCCGGGTTAGTCATGCCAAGAGGATTTAGTGCCTTAAGAAACAAAATTAAGGTTTGATAAAGACTTAAATGGGTTAAAGTATAAAAACGGGAGCACATAAAGGAGGGTTGGCCTTGGAGCAGTTCGGAGAAGTGATTTCTACTGACCATGATACTGCCGTAGTCAAGATTAGACGCCATTCTGCCTGCAGCCAGTGCGGCCGCTGCGGTATGAGCATGACAGGGGAAGGTCCTGTGGATTCGCTGGTAGAAGCCAAAAACCCGCTGCGAGCCCGCACAGGTGAGACAGTAAGAATTACGATGAAGTCGAGGCAGCTTCTTTTAATAGCTTTTGTCGTTTATCTTCTGCCGGTTATTTTGCTTATTGCCGGTATATACGGGGGGCAGAAGGCGGCGTCAGCCCTTTTTGCTTTTCAGGGCAGGCCTGCCGAGCTTACAGGCTTATGTCTGGGGGTTTTCTTAATGGCTGTTTCTTTTTTTAGCATCCGCAGCTGGGACAGGCGGGTTGCGGCCTCGCCCGAATATAAACCAATCATAACAGACGTAATCAAGTAAATAAATTATT
>CAZYHL010000073.1:0-8468 GCA_964646795.1 uncultured Syntrophomonadaceae bacterium | reverse complement strand
CCGCGTATCAATCTTAAGATATCTCTCGCCGTTATCAGCTTTGGAATAACTACATTATCAATCCCGATAGTTTCAATAAGAGACACATAGTTTGAACGGCTGACCTTGGCAATTACCTTTTTGGCACCTAATTGCTTGGCCAACAGAGCAACCAATATATTTTCCTCATCAAAACCAGTTAGAGAAACAAAAGCGTCCATCCCTTCCACTTTTTCAGCCTTAAGCAGTGAAATATCCGTTCCGTCACCATTCAGTACAAGGGTATTATTCAGTTTCTCGGATAAATCTCTACACCGTTCCTCATTTTGCTCAATAATTTTAACATTTATATTTTTCTTTTCCAATGCCTGGGCCAAATAAAAAGCAGTCCTGCCGCCGCCGCTTATAATGACGTTCCTAGCCCTGCCGCTGACAATGTTAGCACCCACTTCCTTAGCAAACAAATCCACACTAGCCCTCTCGCCCAAGAGGTACAATGTATCCTTGGCAAAAATATAATCGGACCCGTTTGGGATGATAATTTCACTGCCCCGCGCTATCGCTGTTATTATAACCGATTTCGGTATTTCAAGCGCTTTTATCTGCTTATCAATTATAGTTGCATTCGAACTTACCTGGACTTCTGAAAGCCGCACGCTGCCCTCGGCAAACTCCTCGGTGTAAGAACCGTACGTGTTTGAAAGCAGACGCAGGATTTCATAAGCCGTGGCCAATTCAGGATTAATTATATAATCAATGTCTAAATTTTGTCTTATAAACTCCAGTTCCGCCACATACTCCGGATCTCTAACTCTCGCTATAACACTTTTTACACCAAGCTTTTTGGCATTAATACAGGAGACAATATTCGCTTCGTCACTATTCGTAACAGCTATCAATAAATCGGCATTCCCACAATCCACTTTTCTTAGTAAATTGATGGACACTCCATTGCCTTTAACGGCAAGCACATCAAGGCTATCGTTTAATTGATTAATAACATCTTGGCTATTATCAATAACGATAACATCATGCTTTTCATTTAACAGGCTCTCAACCAACTGCGAGCCGACTTTGCCGGCTCCGATTATTACAACTTTCACTGTCTTCCCTCCGGCAAATATTGTTTTAAAAACTGTATTTTTGCCCTTCTATTATGTCCCAATGCATAATGTATGCCAACCCGTGATATAAATAAAGCCGTTCCCGGCTATTTATCTAGTTTATCGGATTTTCTATTCCCTCTAAAAAAGAATGCGCTAAACCACATCTCCTTCTCAATTTATCATCTATATTATATCATTTATATTAAATAAGCAATAATATGATTATATACTTTGTATGATTGCTGTTGTAGGATTACAATACATATTGGACAGAAAGCTTTAAAAAATAGATGCAGGATGAGGACACATCGGTTATTGTTGAGTTGAGAAACAAAACATACCGAAAGGAGTGCCTCATCCCACATGAATAGTATAACCCAAGACATGAAGTATCGGCAATCCCTAATGAACTATGCCTTAAAGCATGGTGTTTCCAAAGCTTCAAGACGCTACAACAAAGCTCGCTCTTACATCTATTTTTGGCTTAATCGGTATAATGGAAATATTGATTCTTTGGTCTGTAAGTCCAGGCGGCCGCACTACCATCCTAATCAGCATACTCAGGAGAGATGTTTTTTATTACCCTCTACATAATAATTCTGCTCGTCCCAGGTAAAACGCTATTCTAAAATTTAATTCACTCCTTCGTTCTCCATAAGCCCACCATAACCTTTTTCTACAAGCTTGTTCCAATTATTAATATGGACATGGCCTTCATCATCTATATCTATTACTTCATCCCTCTTTAATCTGGTTATAGCATTTGTAACAGTAACACGATGCAAATTAGTCATATTTGCTATTTCCTTATGAGTTAATTTGCTGATCATCGCATTATTTTGATATTCCTTATAAGCAAAATAGCAGCACAACATACGACAGATCTTTTTATCTATATCATAAAAAGATAAATCATGTACTTGCCAGCCAAGCACACGAGTTTTCATACTTAAAGCTTTTAAAATTTTATTATTTAGGCTTTTTACAGAAATTATCTTATCGATATTTTGTCTTATCACAAAATAAATTTCTACATCTTCCATAGCTATCGTATTATACAAAATGGGCTGTTCATGAAATATTGCTTCTAATGCAAGAAAATGATCAGAATATGCGACTGTTTTTTCTTCACCATCAATACTCAAAATATAATAACGTACTAAACCTTTATTTATGACCATTAAATCATTTACTTTATCGTTGGTTCTTAATATTACTGACCCTTTTGGATATCTCCTTTTATAACCGCATTTTTTTATTAAATCCATTTCCTCCCGTGTAAAGACGATTCTTGCATCAAATAGCCAAGGAGAGGTATGCTCAATAAAATCCCTTACATCATTTTTGCCATCCATTTTGTTACCCCTATACTATCTGTGATAATAATACTTTAAATGAATATTAATGAGGAAACATAAATATCTTTTTTAGTCATGTATATTATTAGCCCTTTTTACCTGTATACCTTCTTTATATGATATTAATCCTCGCATTATGTCTACTTATATAAAGAGCCCTATTTACTACATCATCTTAAATTCAAACCGTAGCATTATTTCAGACCAAATAGTCTGCTTGTTACAAAAATGTATGAAGGCTTAAACTCATCTTATAAGTAAATTTAAGCCCTCATATTGGAGAAATATTATTTCGATACCGATACTCCGGCATCTTTAATTTTACCGGTTAAACCAAGGCTGCCTAAATTTCATTTGCAGCTTTCATTGCTTTATAACCATAGAGGCGATTCAATTGATCGTTTTTAGCATCATCAAATACTTTTCCTTTTAGCCCCGGATGGTCTATTCCGTAACGATAAGCGCGGAAAATTGCGCTCGTGAAGCCGTATTGTGTATCTGTTTCTCCATAAAAGGGAGAATTATATTGCCAAACAACATCGCAGCCTTTTGTTACTTCGAAAATACGGCCGGTAGCACCTTCGCAAATCAATGTATTGCCATTTGGCAGGCGCTGATTACTGCTTATATAGGTCGAATAAAAATCTACCGGATTTTTTGCCCTGTATGACCATTCAATCTTATTGGTTTTAGGATTTATTTCGACTACACGGCTGTGATCAGGCGGCCAGAGGGTCGGAGTGCCATCAAAATCTGCCGAATGATAGCGTCCGTTATCAAATACCAATATGTTGCCGTTATCCAGCGGTTACGGGCAGTGGGGCATTGAAAGCTTATTATCCCCTTTTTGATAAAATTTCAACTTGTTTTCTCCCTGTCCCCCAAAACGCCATTTAACTTTTTTCTTTTTCATATCCCAATTATAAAGAATGCTGAGATTATACGAAGTAGATACAAGCGTGCCATCGGGCATTTCTTCTATTGAATTAAGACCTGGCCATGATTCTCTCGAATGCATAGGATCTAAAATATCTATATCATAATCTAATGCCTCGCTGAGATTCATCTCGTCTACAATTTTTCCGTCAGGCGTTACTTCTACCAGGACAATGGTAAACATTGTACCGTTATAATCCGTACCGGGCACTCCGCCCTTAACCTTTTTAGCTTTTTCAGCGGGTAATTCTTCATAACGCATATAAACAGTATTACCATTACGCAAGCGGCATCTGTCATGGGAATCCATATATGGATCTTCGTACCGCCAGACTACGTTGCTATTCCAATCAAGTTCAATTATTGCGGTATTGCAAAATACCGGCCTTTTTCTTTTAGATTCATTTTGATTCACTACTATCGGGTTATACTCTTCGCTGACAGAGATGATTAAATTCCCGTTCGGCAGCAATTCACCATGCATTCTTCCCATGCCTGGAGCGACCCAGTGATGCACGATATCACCCTTCATGTCAATTAAGTAATATCTGGTATGTTTTTCTCCTTCCAATTGTTTGGGACTAAGCAATAATGGTGTAAATAGTGTGTAACCCTTCCATGCCTTATCTACTTCCCAAGTGGTAACTCCATGCTTACCTATTGATGTAGACATAAATATACCTCCCTTATCTTTTTAAATAACATATCATAGATAATAATTTTATATATGTAGTATTAACTACAACCCGGTATAATATTTGGGAATTTAAAACCGGAAGTAAAATACAAAACTAGTTCGACTCCACCTATTTAAATAATAAAATAACCTTATTTGCATAGTAAGGTTATAGTCAATAAAATACTTCTATTAAGTTCCATGCTTGATTTCGCTCTATATAAGCCCCCCATAGCCTTTCTCCACCAGTTTATCCCAGTTCTTAATATTAACATGACCTTTGATATCGATATTTATAACATTATCTTTTTTTAATCTGCTTATAGCGTTTGAAACGGTTACACGGTGCAAATTGGTAATACTTGCAATTTCTTTATGAGTTATCGTATCCATCACATTTACTTTATGTGCAAAAAAACAACACAACATACGACAAATTTTTTTATCTATATCATAAAAAGATAAATCCTGTAATTGCCAGCCGAGCACACGGGTTTTCATGCTTAAGGCCTTTAATATTTTCATATTTATACTTTTTACTGAAAGAATCTTATCGATATTATGCTTTTGCACAACATACATTTCCACATCATCAATAGCTTCCGCATTATATAAGATGGGCTGCTCATGAAATAAAGCTTCTATGGCAAGAAAATGATCGGAATATGCGACTGTTTTTTCTTCCCCGTCAATACTCATAATATAATGACGCACAATTCCTTTATTAATAACAATTAATTCTTCCATTTTATCGTTAGTCTCTAAGATTAACGACCCTTTAGGACATTTCCTTTTATAACCATATTCTTTAATTATATCCAGTTCTTCGCTTGAAAATTCGAATTTTGCATCAACTAGCCAAGGTGAGGTACATTCAATAAATTCTTTAACTTTTTTTGTGTTGTCCATTTGTTTAGTCACCTCTATATCCTGAACTGCGCTAATTATATTAGTAAATAATATTGAGGAAAACTAAAATATATTATGTATTCTATTATACCACTTTTAAGCACTATTTAGTAACATAATAACTCTTAATATGTTTTATGTCAACTTTAGCCGCACACATAATCAGTAAAGGCAGCCTTTGCATAAATAAAGGCTGCCTAAAACATTTCTACCTGATAATACCTTGGTTCCTGTATTTCATTGCTTCCGGCCCGAATAAACGATTAATCTTATCATTCTTTGCATCATCGAAAACCTTATCTTTAAAACCTTCAAATTCAAGGCCGTATCTCATGCAACGGAACACAGCGTTTGTTTTGCCAAATCTGCTGTTTGATTCATGGAAGAAGGGAGAAATATATTCCCATACTGTTTCACCTTTACGGGTTACCTCAAAAAATCTTCCTGTCGCTCCTTCACAAATCAACGTGTTGCCATTAGGCAACCTCCTGGCACTGCTAATATAGGTCGAATAAAAATCTACCGGATTCTCCGCCTTATACAGCCACTCTATCTCGTTAGTATTAGGATTTACTTCTAATACGGTGCTATGATCAGGCGGAAAATAGTTAGTTGAACCATCAGGGTCCGAAGAATAGTACCTACCGTTCTCAAAAAAGAGAACATTGCCGTTTTCAAGTACTGATGGGTCATGGGGGAACGATATCAAGTTTTTACCTTTGTTTCCAAAACGCCATTTAACTTTTTTCGATTTTTTATCCCACATGAAAACAGTACTCAAATTATAGGAGGTAGAAATCAGGTTACCATCGGGAGTTTCTTTGATCGAATTCAAACCGGGCCAAAGCTCACGGCCGCAATATGGAGTTAGAATGTCAATTTCAGGATCCAGTGCTTCATAAAGAGGCATTTCCCAAACTTCTTTGCCTTCCGGAGTAACCTCTGTTAAACTAATGCTATACATTTGACCTTCTTTTTTTTGAACACCAAATTCTTCACCTATGCGCCAACCAAAATCCCCGCCTACTGCAATTCCTTTTTCAAAAATCTCTGTTCCCGGCATACCGCCTTTTACCTTAGCTTGAATTTCTGGTGGTACCTTGACATATTTAAATACAACAGTATTCCCATTCCGCAATCGTGCCCTATCGTGGCCATCAATCATGTTATTACTATACTTCCAGACTATATTGCTGTCCCAATCCAATTCAAAAACACCCGAAATACAAAAGGCAGTTCCGACACCCGGTTCTTGTCCCGGTTCTTTAAAGCCGCAGATGATATTCCCGTTAGGTAGTAAATCTGCATGCAGGAAAATTACACCGGGGACTTTCCAATGATGGACAACAGAACCGTTCATGTCTATTAAATAGACTTTGCTTTCTTTTTCTCCTTCCAACATGTGTTCACCCATGAGCATAGGGGTAAACAAGGTAAAGCCCGCCCATGACTTATCCGGTTTCCAGCTATTCACGCCAAAAAGTTTCATGTTGCTCCTCCTTTTTATTTAACTATATCATGTTACTCAGATATAATTTGTAGTTTAGATTACCTATTGCCTACATTTTTAAGTCTATTAAATTCCATATTTAAAATATTTAAAATCCTATAATAAATAAGCTCTATTTATTATCACTACATGACGTTAGGTATAAACAGCGCAATCTGCGGGAAAAGGGTAATCAGAATGACACTAACTATCATAGCTAACCACAGGGGCGTTAACCCCTTAAAAATATCAGAGACGGACATATACGGGGCCATACCTTTGACTACGTACCCTACCAAGCCAACCGGCGGTGTTACTTGTCCAATCATAGCCATCAGCACAATGATAACTCCAAACCAAATAGGATCAAATTCTAAAAATAAAACTGTCGGCATAAGAATCGGCACAGTCAGCATAATCACAGGTAAAATATTTAAGATACAGCCTAAGAATACATAGGCAATGACAATAATCCCTAGGATAACATAGCGTGAGACGTCCATCCCCTCTATAACTCCAACCAAAATGATAGGTATCTTGGAAAGTGCTAAAGTCGCGTTTAGAAGCCCAACCCCTACAAAGATAAACAAGAGCATCCCGCAAATTTCCGCAGCATCCAACAACGATGCTACTAAGTTTTTTCTATTTAAACTCTTTCTAAAAAAGCTGAAGATAAAAGCGCCAAAAGCACCGATGGCACCGGCTTCTACAGGCGTAAATTTCCCTGTATAAATACCGCCCATGACCAGGGCAAACAATAAAATCATGCCCCAGGTCTTCCTCGTTGCCTTGATTTTTTCAACAATAGATATCCCTTCACCCCTAGGCGCCAACTCGGGTTTGATGATAACCATGATAGCAACCGTCAGCATCAACAAACCAGCTGTAAGTAACCCCGGAAGAATCCCGGCCAGGAACAGCGCACCTACTGACTGTTCCGCAAGTAATGCATAGACTATAAAAACGGTACTTGGAGGAATCATAATACCAAGAGTACCTGCTACAGCTACAGAGCCTCCTGCTATCGTATCGGCATATTTCATTTTTTTCATTTCCGGCAAGGCTGCCTTTCCCATGGCCGCAGCAGTAGCCACACTATCACCGCAAACTGCTCCAAAAGCTGCTCCGCCCGCTATCGTCGCCATCGCCAGAGAACCCGGCAATCTCCCCAGCCAAGCCTTGAAAGTTTCAAATAGATCGGTGCTTATGCCAGCGACGGTTGCAAGTGAGCCCATGAGTACGAAGAAAGGGATAACAGTTAGAAAAAAATCGGCAACTTTACCATAAGGAAGGCTGCCCAGGATATTAAAAGCCGATGCCCAGGTTGAAATGGCAGCGCATCCGATAAAGCCGCCGATAGCGATGGCATAGATTACAGGCAAACCCATAAATAAAAATATCAGCATAATTATAACGGCAAAAACACCGATTTGAATATCGCTTAAATTAATGCTATTAATCAAATAAGGCAGCGCAAAAACAAAAACTGGCGCTATTACAGCTATTATGAGGGCCCAACGCCGTTTCAAAGAGTCTAGCGCTTTTGCTAGACTGACAAGAAGATCACCTAATAGAACGATTAAAGTAATTATTATTCCCAAGGTGATTATAGCCACCATACTCCAGAGAGGAAGGCGCCATATAGGTGTATAAGTTCCCACTTTATAGATGCTCATACCATATATGGTTGTTTGCCAAGCCATTAAGGCCATGATTGTAACTGCCAAGATATTGTTAATGACATCTAGAATTGAAACAATGTTTTTTGGTAAATTGCTGGTAATCAAGTCAATTACGATATGCTTTTTTACCAGGGTGACATATGCCAGAGAAAAATAGGTAACCATTATCATCAGAAACGTCTGCAGCTCATAAATTCCCGGAAAACTGATATCAAAGTTGCGCGCGATAACATCAAATACTACCACGAGAACCATGAGAGCTACCAAAGTCATGGCAACGTAAGACACCCATTTGGTAACCGGAGTAATGAATCTATAAACAGCACTGCCGCC
>CAZYHL010000072.1:0-8617 GCA_964646795.1 uncultured Syntrophomonadaceae bacterium | reverse complement strand
AAGCCTCTATGTGGTGGTTTTAGGCAATCCGCTGGCTAAAACAAGGGAATCAATTAAACAGCGTTTGCTCATGTCCTGGAAGGGGATCAACTGGTCGATGACAATATCCATAATTGGGGTTATGGCTTTTAAAGATTTTGTCCAGGCCCTGGGAGCCTTGGATGAATTGTCCGCTTATCTTCACGTCCTAGGGGTTCCCTTGATTGTCCTGATTGTTTTCTTCCCCTTACTAATCAGCCTCGTGACAGGAAACATTCATGCGTCTCTGGGGTTATCTCTCCCTTTTTTTCTGCCGCTGTTGCCGCCTGCCGAAAGCCTGCCGTATCTTGGAGTTATGTATGTTTGCGCCCTGGTGGGTTATGTGTCCTCTCCCATCCACCTTTGCTTGATTCTGACAAGCCAATATCTAAAAGCTTCTCTGCCTAGGGTACTGAAACATGTAGGCATAATCAGCGGCTTCATGGTTATTATGTCCCTGCTTGTTTTTATTTTTGCGTGAAAATGCGATAGAAGCTTAATTTATTGCATATGACAGAAGTTTATTATAAAATATTAAACAGATAGATTTTCAAGTAACGATACCGGGGGGAAAAGGGGAGTTGTCCATGGAAAAGTTGGGTTTTGTCGGCTGCGGGGCAATGGGTTCGGCTTTAATTAAAGGTATTCTGGAAAGTAAAGTCATGCAGGCGGAAAATATTATTTGTTGGGATACTGATGCGCAAAAACTGACGGCTTTAAGGGAGCAATATAATATCACTGCGGCTACGCATAGCAGGCAGGTGCCGGAGTTTGCCGATATCATCTTTTTGGCTGTTAAACCGGGTGATGTGCCCAAGGTACTGGCGGAATTCGGTGAAAGAATAACAGAGGGGCATTTATTGGTGTCAATAGCGGCGGGAGTAACTCAAGCACAAATTAAAAGAGGCTTGACTTCCAAGGCAAAAGTAATCAGGATAATGCCCAATACACCTTGCCTGGTCGGGGCGGGCATGATTGTTATCGCTCCGGGGAAAGAAGTTCCGGACGACGGAATAGAGGCGGTTATCAAATTGCTGGAACCCGTAGGCAGAGTTATCGTGCTGGCGGAAAAACAATTGGACGCCGTGACGGGGCTGAGCGGCAGCGGGCCGGCCTATGTATTTGCTTTCATTGAAGCTCTGGCGGACGGCGGTGTCAAAGCGGGTTTAAGCAAGGAGACTGCCTTACTGCTGGCTGCGCAAACCGTGCTGGGAGCAGCGAAGATGATGTTAGAAACCGGCGAACATCCCTCTGTCCTAAAAGATAGGGTTACTTCTCCGGGAGGGACGACGATAGAAGGCCTTTCGGTTTTGGAAAAGGGAGGCTTTAGAGGCAATATCATGGGCGCTGTTGAGGCAGCGACTAGGCGTTCCCGGGAACTGGCCGGAGCAGGGGACGCCAAGCAGCTAAAATGAGGCAAGGACGGGATAACAGTGGAAGAAGAAGCCAGGGCCAGGCTGAAGGAAGCGGAAACGATTGTCGTGAAAGTCGGTACTTCAACCTTAACCTATGCTAACGGGGATCTGAATTTAAATTTCATAGAGCGAATTGTCAGAGAAATTGCCGACTTGAAAAACCAGGACAAAAAAATGATCCTGGTATCTTCAGGAGCCATCGGGGCCGGGATGGGCAAACTCGGCTTGGGCAGGAAACCGAAAACAATCCCGGAAAAGCAGGCGTTGGCCGCTATCGGACAGGGAATCCTTATCCAGGTCTATGAAAAGATATTTGCCGCATACGGCCAGATAGCAGCTCAAGTCCTCCTGACCAGGGATGACCTGTTTTTCAGGAAAAGATACGTCAACTCCTGCAATACGTTGGTGACGCTGCTCAGGTTTGGCACTGTCCCCATCATTAATGAAAATGATACCGTAGCTGTTGAAGAAATCGAATTTGGCGATAACGACAGCTTATCGGTTTTAGTTGCCGGCCTGGTGAATGCGGATCTCCTGATTAACCTGTCGGATATTGACGGCTTATACACGGCGGATCCCAACTGTGATGCCGCTGCCGAGTTAATAACCTATGTTGAAGAGATTACACCGGTGATAGAGGGATTAGCAGCTGAAAGCGGCGGCCTCCTGGGTACGGGAGGCATGGCAACGAAAATACATGCAGCTAAAATTGCTATTAACAGCGGCTTTTCCCTGGTTATAGCCAACGGCCGCAAGGAAGGCATTATGGCGGATATTGTTGCAGGTAAAAGGGTGGGGACATTGTTCCCGCCGCGTTCACGAACATTACAAGGCCGCAAAAAATGGATTGCCTTTGCTTCCACTATCCAGGGAAAGCTGATAATCGACAGAGGTGCTGAAGCAGCCATCAAGGCTGACGGCAAGAGTTTGCTGCCCAGCGGCATAATAAGGGCCGAAGGCGATTTTGAAAAAGGGGACACGGTAAGCATTGTCGACCTGGACGGGCGGGAACTTGCCCGGGGCATTACAAATTATAGTTTCAGGGAAATTGAAGTCATTAAGGGTCTAAAAACAAAGGATATCAGTCTGCTTCTGGGAAAATGCGACAGCGAAGCCGTCCACAGAGATAATCTGGTTATTCTTTGAAGTTTAATAAAAGGGGATGATTATGATAGCTCAATTATCTGAGGTAGTCAGGAAGGCGGCAGAGGCAAAGAAAGCGGCAGCCGTACTTGCTTGCGCAACGACCAGGGATAAGGATGCTGCCTTGTTAAAAGCGGCCGAATACCTGGCAGCGAGCGTTGACGAAATTCTGACGGCGAACAAAATCGATCTGGAAAATTACGTGAAAAAACCTGGATATACCAAGGCTTTTTACGACCGCCTGGAATTGACGGCGGCCAGGATAGCAGACATGGCCAGGGGGTTAAAGGAAATTCAAACTTCCGAGGATCCCATCGGTGAAGTCGTTTCTATGGGGAAACGGCCTACAGGCCTTGAAATCGGCATGATCAGAGTACCTTTGGGAGTTGTGGGCATAATCTATGAGGCCCGTCCGAATGTAACGGTTGATGCCGCGGCTCTCTGCATCAAAGCGGGAAATGCTGTAATTCTGCGGGGCAGTTCTGAGGCTGTCAACTCAAATATTGTGCTGGTAAAAATTCTGCAGAAGGCGTGCAGGGAAGCCGGCCTGCCGGATGGGACGGTAAGCCTTATTGAGGCTACCGACAGGTCCGCTGCCATTGAATTAATGCAATTGAGCGATTACCTGGATGTGCTGATTCCGCGAGGTGGCAGGTCGCTGATAAAATCGGTACTGGAAAATTCCAGGGTACCGGTAATCCAGACGGGTGTGGGGCTTTGCCACACCTATGTTGACGCCGAGGCAGACCTTGATATGGCGGTAAACATTGCCTTTAACGCCAAGACGCATCGGCCGGGAGTATGCAATGCCATGGAAACCCTCCTGGTTCATAAAGAAATTGCCGGAGCATTCTTGCCCAAGATTGATAAAGCCCTCAGAGAAGCGGGCGTGGAAGTACGGGGTTGTCCGGCAGCCCGGGAAATAGTGCCCGGCATGAAACCTGCTGTGGAAGAAGACTGGCAGACGGAATACCTGGACTTGATTCTGTCCGTTAAAGTAGTGGGGAGCCTGGCTGAAGCTATTGAACATATTAACAAATACGGAACAAAACATTCAGAGGCTATTGTCACTACTAATTATTTTCATGCAAGAAAATTTATGGCAGAGGTTGATGCTGCCGCCGTTTATGCCAATGCTTCCACTAGGTTTACCGATGGAAGCGAGTTCGGCTTAGGCGCCGAAATGGGGATCAGCACTCAAAAACTGCATGCCCGCGGTCCTATGGGATTAAAGGCCCTGACCTCAATGAAATATCTTGTTTATGGCGAAGGGCAGATAAGATAGCTTAGAAGAAGAGTTTGGGAGGCAGTATTCTGCCTCCCAAACTTTAGCATTTTTCCGGATCCCTTTGAAGCTTCTGCTTATTTTTCTCCTCTTTTGCCTGAGCCTGCGGGCTGTTATTCAGTTCACTTCTAAATTCATCCCTTTGCCCTTTCAAATTAAAGCTCTTTTTGCGATTTTCCTTTTTCTTCTTGGGCATTGTACCCCTCCTTACAAAAGAGTTATTATTATTTTATCCATTTATTAAATATATACCCTTACTATCCTTGACTTTAAAGGAAATATACATTAAAATAATTTTGGTTGTGTAAAGTAAAATACCTTGACAAGGCGGTATAGTTTTGTTTTTATTGGAAAAAAGGCAGCGCATCAACTTCTTGTGGGATTTTTACGGTGAAATGCTGACGCGCCGCCAGTACGAAGTAATCGAGTTGTATTTTAAACATGACCTTTCCTTAGGCGAAATAAGCCAGGAGCTTCAGATCAGCCGCCAGGCTGCTCATAACTTAATTCAAAGGACGGTACAAAGCCTGGAAAAAATGGAAAAGAAGCTGGGGCTTTACGAACGTCATCTCAACCAGCGGGAAGAACTTGAAAATATATTAAAAGAACTGGAAAAAGTGGAGACAGCCGGTGCAGAAAACAGGGAAAAACTCGGCGAAGCAATCAGAAAACTTAAGGAACTTCTAGAAAAGTAATTTTATTGGAGGCATAAAGTAGATGCTTTTCCCAAATTTGTCGGATAAAATCCAAGCCACATTCAGACGCCTGCGGGGCAAGGGAAAAATCACGGAGAAAGACGTCGACGCCGCCTTGAGGGAGGTTAAGTTAGCCCTATTGGAGGCGGACGTTAATTTTAAAATAGTTAAAAACTTCCTTGGCAATGTAAGAGAGCGTTCCCTGGGGCAGGAGGTTCTGAAAAGCATCACTCCCGGCCAGCAAGTCATTAAAATCGTGCATGATGAGATGACGAAAATGATGGGTGGCGGCAAAAGCGACATTGTTTTACAAGGTTCTCCGGCTGTAATTATGCTGACAGGCCTTCAGGGATCCGGAAAAACCACAACGGCAGCTAAGCTGGCCCGCTATTTAAAAAGCCATAAGCCATTATTGGTTGCCGCCGATATCTACCGGCCGGCAGCGATAAAACAGCTTCAGGTTTTGGGAGCCTCCTTGAATATTCCCGTTTTCAGTATGGGGGAAGCTAATCCTGTCGATATTGCCAAAGGCGCCCGGGAGCACGCCCGTAAGGAAGGATACGACGTGATTATCATCGATACCGCGGGCAGGCTACATATTGATGACGATATGATGCAGGAATTGGAAAGAATTAAGGAAGCCGTTACTCCCTCAGAGACCATCCTGGTGGTAGATGCCATGACCGGGCAGGATGCGGTAAATATCGCCCGCATTTTTAACGAGCGGCTCGGCATTACCGGTGTTATTTTAACGAAAATTGACGGTGATTCCCGGGGCGGGGCAGCCCTTTCCATCAAAGGAGTTGCCGCTTGCCCGATAAAATTTGTAGGCCAGGGAGAAAAGACAGATGCTTTTGAACCCTTCCATCCGGATCGGTTGGCTGCCAGGATCCTCGGGATGGGTGATGTGCTTTCCCTGGTGGAAAGGGCCCAGAGCTCTATTGACGAGGAAAAGGCCAGAGAGCTCGAAAAGAAGCTGTTAAGCAACGAATTTTCCCTGACAGATTTCAAAGAACAGCTTAAGCAAGTCAAAAACATGGGGCCTCTCGACCAGATCCTCGATATGATGCCGGGCAGCGGCAAGTTGAACAAGCAATTTAAAGGGGTATCGGTGGATGAAAAGCAGCTTAATAAAATTGAAGCCATTATTGATTCTATGACCGGGGAGGAAAGGAATAATCCCGAAGTAATCAACAGCGGCAGACGCAGGCGGATTGCTTTGGGAAGCGGGACAGAGGTGCAGGATGTAAACCGGCTGCTCAAACAGTTTTCACAGATGAAAAAAATGATGAAGCAGTTTGGCAGTTTGAAAAAAGGGCGCCCTGGTAAGCTAAGATTTCCTTTTTAATAAAGCTTACATTTTAAAGGAGGTGAGACAGATGGCAGTAAGAATCAGGATGAAGAGAATGGGAGCTAAAAAGCGGCCTTTTTACCGGATAGTGGTTGCAGATTCCCGTTCACCCAGAGACGGCAGATTTATCGAGGAGATAGGTTATTACAATCCCACTACGGATCCGATTACATTGGAAGTTGATGGAGAGAAGGCAGCCGCTTGGCTGAAAAATGGGGCCAGCCCTTCTGAAACGGTTAAAGCCCTTTTTAAAAAGGCCGGTATAGTCTAAGCCGTGTCAACAATTTTAAGGAGGCGTCCAGATGAAAGACTTGTTGGAATACATTGCCAAATCTTTGGTTGACAATCCGGATAAGGTTGATATCCGGCAGGTTGAAGGCGAAAAGGCAGTCGTTTTGGAACTAAGGGTCGCACCTGAAGATGTCGGTAAGGTTATCGGCAAACAAGGCAGAATAGCTAAAGCGCTAAGAATTGTAGTAAATGCAGCGGCTGTTAAGAACAACAAGAGGGTTATGATTGAAATTGTCTGAGGAGGAAGTTTTTGTATCCTTGGGGAAGGTGACGTCACCGCACGGTGTAAAAGGCATTGTAAAAGTATTTCCTTACTTTGATTTTCCCGAAAGAATGGCATCCTTAAACGGGGTTGTCATTGAGGGAAAAGAGTTTGCTGTTAAAAGCAGAAGTCGCCTGAAGCAATTTTGGCTGCTTGAGCTTGAAGGGATAAACAACAGGGAAGATGCGGAAAGGCTTGTGGGCAAAGAAATCACGGTTCCGAAAACCCAGCGTTTTCCTCTGCCGCAAGGCTCATACTATATCGATGACATTATCGGGATTGATGTCTATGAAGAATCGGGCAGAGAACTGGGAAAGATAGATGCGGTTAGAAAAACGGAGGCCAATGATATTTATATTATCAAAACCGTGACTGAAGGATTACCCCGAGAGCTTTATTTCCCGGCCTTGCGGGAGTTGGTAAAACAAGTATCTCTGGAAGAAAAAAAGATGGTTGTAATCTTGCCGGAAGGTCTTGAAAATATTTAACTAGCGAGTTGTTTAATATGCAAGTTAGTATTGTGACCATTTTCCCCGCCATGTTTGACGGGGTGTTGGGCGAAAGCATCCTGAAGCACGCCCAGGAAAAAGAATTGGTTAAATACAGGGTTCTGAACTTACGGTTATTCTCCGATGACAAGCATAAAAGTGTCGATGATTACCCCTATGGGGGCGGACCGGGAATGGTTATGAAAGCGGCTCCCTTTTTCGGCGCCGTGGAATATTTGCGGCGGGAGATTTCTGAACCTTCCTATATTGTCCTGACCTCGCCCGCCGGAACGCCTTTCAGCCAGGGGAAAGCCCGGGAATTAGCCGCAAAAGAACACCTTATTATCCTCTGCGGCCATTACGAGGGTGTAGATGAAAGGGTCAGGGCTCATCTTGCCGACGAAGACATCTCTATCGGAGATTATATCCTGACGGGGGGAGAGATTCCGGCGATGGTTATTATCGATGCAGTCTCGAGGCTTATTCCGGGAGTGCTGCCGGAAAGAACAACCGCTGATGAATCCTACAGCCGGGGACTGCTTGAATATCCCCAGTATACCCGTCCCCGCGAGTTCAGAGGTTATGAGGTTCCGGAAGTTCTGCTTTCGGGAAACCATGGCCGGATTGAACAGTGGCGCAGAGAAGAAGCGTTGAAAAGGACATTGAAGCAAAGGCCCGATCTGATGCGGCAGGAATAATCATTTTGTTTGTCAGCCGTGTTAAAAAATGTTATAATTGTTCCTGGTTCATAAAAGAAAAGATAAATTTGATTAATTGTTTGGAAGGAGGATAATGGAGCATGGATATAATCAGTCAAATCGAGAAGGAGCAGGAAAAAGAGACTGTCCCAGTCTTCTCCCCTGGCGATACGATAAAAGTCCACTTGAAGGTCGTGGAAGGCACTAGGGAAAGAATCCAAATCTTTGAAGGGGTAGTCATAAGCCGCAAAGGAAGCGGTATCAGGGAAACATTTACTGTTCGCCGGGTTGCTTACGGAGTCGGTGTGGAAAGAACTTTCCCCCTTCATTCGCCGAGGATTGAAAAAGTGGAAGTAGTAAGACATGGACGTGTCAGGAGAGCCAAACTATATTATTTACGCAAGCTGACGGGCAAGGCCGCCCGGATCAAAGAACAAAAGCGTGTATAAAGGACTGCCGGGCCAGTCCTTTTTTTCTAAATAAGTGGTAAAGTAGGGAGCAAGATGAACGGAGAAGTCTGGGAATGGCTTAAATCCATCGCTATTGCTGTTATCTTAGCTTTAACCATCAGGTTTTTTGTCGTGGAGGTTTTTGTTGTCGACGGCATATCAATGATGCCTACTATCCGTGATGAGGAAAGATTGATTGTTAACAAATTTATATATCTTTTCCAGGAGCCCCAGAAAGGCGACGTTATTATTTTCAGATATACGAGTGAACGGGATTTCATCAAGAGAGTAATTGGCACGGCAGGAGACGAGCTAAAAATAGTAGACGGCCAGGTATATGTCAACGACCTTGCCTTGACGGAAGATTACATTTTGGAGCCGACCTTAAATGATTACGGGCCTGTAATCGTTCCCGAAGGCAGCTTTTTTGTGATGGGAGATAATAGAAACGCGAGTATGGACAGCAGGAAACCCGAAGTCGGCATGATCACGAAAGAAAGAATTAAGGGGAAAGCCTTAGTT
>CAZYHL010000071.1:0-8719 GCA_964646795.1 uncultured Syntrophomonadaceae bacterium | reverse complement strand
AAACCACCTGCCCCTGCTTATTTTTATATTCAATATTGATATTGTAGTTTTCATCTTTAACTTCATTTTTATATAATGTCGAAGGCTGATAAAACCCACTTTTTATTAGGTTATTGGCACTGTTCACTTCCCAAAGGACAACCTCATCTTGAAGATTTGTGCGATAATAAAACTTTACAGAAGCCCCTCCTTTTTGGTTCCCGGGAGATACCTGTTCAAGCACCCTGTTTAGTGGTGATTCTTCATAAACTGTTTCTGTATAAGATGCTTTACCTGGATAAATTGTCTGATAGTATTGTTGTTGCAGACTTGTTGCATTTTCAATGAAGTCGCCTGAAGTAGCGGCCTTAAAAGGTAAATAGTTTTTATCCTGCCGACCAACCATGTCATACGAAACGGGTGTAACCAAGTCCTTTTTATCTGGTGTTGCCCCAACAGCAATACTTTGGCTCAAACGCCCTAATCCATCATAATAATTAATTGATTTCTGGACAGAACCAATTGTATTAACAGTATCCAATTTTGATGGCACCAAATACTGCTTGCTTATAATATAATTTCTATCCACACTCTGGCCTTTTGCTAAAGGGAAATTACAAAAGAATGCGAATAATGCAATTAGAGTTGTTGTATATATCTGATTAGGTTTCATTTTTCCTTTTTTCTTTCAGTTCAACATATTATTGGATAATAAGGCTGTTATACAACAAAGCATTCTTGCCTTTTATAATAACAAAATACAAACCGGGCTGAAGATCAAAAACTTCAACTGACCAATTAAAGGTTTCTTCATTACCTGTAACAACATTCCGTTGTGTAATTAGCTTTCCTTTTGCATCTGTTATCATCAGCCAAAAATTTCCTCCATCTTTAGAAACTCCAATATCATTTAAATTAAAGCGATAATTGAAATTATCCCTACATGGATTTGGCCAGATAAACAACTCCCTGGAATTGATTAACCCTTCAATATCCACAATCTGATCATTTCCCAAAACTTGTTTATCAATTGTATCGTTCATTTCTGTCTCAGGGTTATCCATAATACTATTTATAGCATTTGAATTGGCCGATTGTGAATTTCCATTCCCAGAAGCATTTTTCCCTTCAACCCTTTCAACCTGAAAAACCTTGCTAAGCCCGCAACCATCAAAACTTGTAACATTTAATTGCCAATCGTAAACCCCAGATACTATTGCCATACCATCAAGCAACAGATTTTGCCCGTTCCATCCGTTGCTCCACTGATAATTAAAATATACGCCCGGATCTAAAACAACAAGATCATCTTCATCCAATAAATAATAATCATCAAGCAAAATCTCAGGTGTTTCATAGTTAGCAACAATAACATTTTTGTCATTTACACACCCATTAAAACCGGTTACCGCTACTGAATAATCCCCGGGGGTATTTACCTCTATCCTGCTGCTATCAGCTCCTGTATTCCATAAAAACCCCAAAGCTGTTGTGCATGCATCAAGCCAAATACTTGCATTATCACACATAAAAACTGTGTCCGGCAACAAAATCACTGGCAAAGGATTAATCTCTACCAATACACTATCCTTTGACTCACACCCATACTCGTCTATAACTGTTAAATAATACAAGCCTGACGAATCTATTGCTGCGCTCATTTGATCAATACCATTGCTCCACTCATAAGAAGTAAAACCTTCTGGTGCAACCAATATCCCATTGCCACAAAAACTGGTGTCAGTAGTAGTCATTTCCAATTTTCGCTTATAATCACAATCAAAAAACCTTGATATTACTAGATCGCTCCCTTTTCCTTCCAACGAAACTTCCTGATCAAATGCAAAGCTTTCATTAAAGCTCCCGAAATAATAATAATATCCGCTATTATCGGTCAATAAATTGTATGCGACATCAGAATGGGCTCCATTGAATTTATGCAAACGCTTCAAATTAAAGCTTTCATCATATTTAGCAAGAAAAATATCAAAGTTTGCCGGTGTCGATTCAATTAAGCATAAGCTGTCCAATTCCATCCGGCCCCTAAAACTACCGCTAATAAGGAAATCATTAAAATCATTCTTTACCATCCCGCCACATTGTTTAATGGCCCTTCCTCCAATATTCCTTATTTTAACCAATGTCCCCAAAGGGTTAAATTCAGCCATGAAAATATCTTTTTTCCCTGCTGCCCTTATTGTATCATTCCCAATAACCATAGTCCCTGCAAATTCACCACTGACAAACATATTGCCAGGGTAGGCCGATGTTAGTTTTTGTGGATAATTATCCATAAAACTTTCAAATCTAAGAGATTGTATTATTAAATAATTGGTGTCCAATTGAAACAAAAAACCATTAGAGGCTTTTTCTGAATCCCAGATAAGGCTGTCCCCTATCTCAATTATTCCCTTATAATAACCTGTCAGCCATAAATGATGCTGGCTGTCAAATTGCGCATCACTTAAAACCACCTCATCTTCTGTCCCAAACAGAAAAGGCGTTTCAATTGAGCCATCAATTGCTATTGTAATACCGAACAATCCTTTCCTGCCCCCAAAGCTTATTGTATCATCTAAGCAAAATGCTTTATTAAAGCTGCCGGCAAATAAAAAACTATCATTGTTTATTTTTTTAAAAAAAGTCCGGTTCCCATAACTGTTCAACCCAACAGGCTTTATCCATTCCGGCTCACCAATATCATTGATTTTCAATAAAACATTCTCGGCATAACCATTATGAAATATGGTGTCAACCCCAACCATTGTTCCTGGTAGAAGGTTTTCCTGAAATACTCCTGAAACCAGATACCCCCCAGGGACTTCAATAATATTGGTAATAACTGAAAACTTATTACTTTCGATATTCTTTGCCCATTTGTATTGCCCAAGGCTATCAAATACTGCAATAAACCCATTGAACGCATTAGGGCTTAATAAAGTGTCCTGGCTTATAAACAAGGAATCACTAAAATTACCACTTACCAAAACATTTTTCAAGGAGTCGATATACAATTCGGAAGGGTTTATTTTTCCCGTACAGCTTAGTTTCTCTGCCCATTTAAAAGACAACTCCTGTCCATGGCCAATTGCAGGCAGTAGCACAACAAAGGACAATACAAACAAAAACCGCTTTGTTAGCTTGTTCAGCATGTTTTCCCTAAACATAATTGCTGAAATATCAATCTTTTTTCTTTTCATTGTAAAATGATTTTTGTTCATTATTCAGCAAAATGATATTCGTAACTTTCTATGATATTCCCATCCTGGTCTTTTGTCATTATTAACCGCCCAAACCCATCATAGATATAATTGACAACATTTCCTTTAGCATCAGTAGCACTCGACATACCTACTGATGGCAACCATGTATATGTTTCAATCTGCGAATCATAAGGTATTAAGCTAATATCATCAATAATGAAATCATTAGAATTTGAAAGAAGTTTGATTACCGATGGGCTGTTCACGGTAAGTGTGATGTCTTGAAGGCTCCACTGTGTTTGAGCTACAATAGTCCCGATATTTTGATTGCCCACAAATACAGATGCAGTGTTCACTGCCCCATTGCTACTCTTTGTCCATACCCTTAGCCTATATTTCCCTGCAGGAAAACTTTTTCTTGTAAAAAATGAATAGCCACTTTTTAGTTTACAAGCAACCTTACCTGTGTACGATTGAACCCCATTATAAACAACACTTCCTGACTGCCAGTCTTTTTCCGAGCAAGTAGATAATGATATATTTGCATCTTCAAAATTAGTAAATGCAACCCGGTCCTTTTTTGAATTAGTGATGTGGCCTATTGGATATAAAGAATTATATCCCCAGATATAGGTTTGGACAACATCGTTCTTTTTCTGAATTTCAAGAATGTTTCCGTACGCATCATATTCCTTTATAAAATATGCGGTATCATAGGCTGTTTCAAACAATGCATTTACTGAAGAAAGCAACAATGCTTCATTATAGTTGTTTACAACTCCTTCAATTAACTTGTTTTCTTCATAAACCTCTTTTTTAACCGGTGCCAAATAGTTGGAGTTCTTTATTTTATTAAGCGTTGTACTGCTCATTGTTATCCCATCATTGTTGTCCCCATCAATGTCATGGGCATAATAAAACATGCTCTTTAAAGACTTTTGCTTGCTATTCTTCTCTAAAATCCTTGTCAATTGGGCATGTTCAGGATTGTCATAATAATAGTTCCTGACACTGATCACTTTCCCTTCTGGAAAATACTCCACAATCGAATCCTGCTTCTTGTATTGCCATTCGGAATAATTATAATATTCGCTCCACTTAGCAACAATAAAAGACTCACATTCACTTTTTCTAGTTTCCGTTTTTACTGCAATCCCTGTTACGACATTACAATTTGGATAATTACTTGACTCATAATCATACCAATAAGAATAATTAGAATATGTTTCTCTTACTTTTTCCTTTTCACTATCAAGCTCAATTAAATGCAAAAGATTACCTCTTTTTGTGTCACGAGGTGAATTTGGAACTTTTACAACTCCTGGTCCTTGTAATTGATAATCATCTTCCATCGAAAACACACGTTCAATTGTTGATGTCATACCTTCTCCTTTTATTATATTTTCTGTTACGTTGGTATACCCTATATGACCAGACGCAACTCTTGATAGAGTAGAATGCCTTGTATAAGTAATGCTTGGTTTTGAACAATCTATTGTATCATTGTTAGTTCCCAATAAATCATCTAATTCAATTTTATATCGTATTAAAGAAAATGCATCACTCTCTAAAGAAGCATATCTACCGCTAGATATATTAGTCCCAAAAACATTATAATTATAATTTTTTTGTAATAAAGTATCTCCTTCATTTGATAATGAAACAATACTTTTTATCCTTAAACCTCCACTTGGCTGATCTCCACTACCTATTGTCAAAATATCCCTATTCCCAACAGAAATAGTAGCACAATCATCCTCATGAAATCCATAAAAATAAAAAGTATAAATCCCTGGTTCCAAATCTAAATCAACCATTTCTGCTTGATGAGGCATAACACAACAATCCCATCTATATTTAAAATTGTTATTTTGATCCTTTAGTATTAGATATGGTTTAATTGAAGCATTTTGCGTTCCAGATAATAAAGTTGAGACCAAAATACTATTATCCACGTTATTCTCTCCAATAGCAAAAGATGCTTCTCTCACTGGATTCTTATTTTCATAAAAAAAAGAAATAACTGTGTCTTTATTTAAATACTTTTGTCTGTTTGTTAAAAATACAACATTTGGCTCATAAACAAACTCTGTTACACCTTCGGTTGGATATGTAATCCTTTCTAAAACACCAGCTTTACAATAGTTTTCATCCACGTCCCTATCTGAAGCTTTTTTATAGGTGCCATAATCATGTAGGCTATAATATGTATAGTCATCATTTGGGACAAACGATTCATTCCCTACATGTCCATTATAATAACCAAAACGATCAATAGCAAAGCTATTTCTATCTGGAAGATTAATTGAGTTGTAATCAAATGAAAAAATTTTTGGATTGTCATTATCAATAAAACCATTATTATAACTATACTCTTCCAAGCGTTTTAAAAAATATCTACTGTTTTTCAGTTCATAGATAAAAGAAAATTTACGGATAATACTGTTATCAATCCTGTTCTTTATAAGTATGTAATCCAAAATTGGACAACCATAGCCATCATGCTCATTTGTCTTATAGGAAAATGAAATAATTTCACTCTTTGTTATTATCTTTGATAGCAATTGACCATGATGTCTATTTGATGTTATACATATATTATTTGTTTTATAAGGCCTTCGCAAATCACATAATTTAGACAATCCATGTAGAAAATTCCCTTCAGAAAACATTATAGATTCAGAATCTTTAGTTGAGTAATTCTGTTGATAACCGTCATCAATATATTCGTATATAATAGTATCAGTTTTTGATTTTGATATAATTGTATCAAGCATCCACCCTGAAATACCATGAGGAAAATAGCAATCAGTCAAGTTAAATGAATTCCCATATATACAATTTATATCCACTTCCGAAATTTCCTGAGTATTATAGCTCAGGTAACTCCCATTTTCATCGATTATCTTCCATCCATGCAATTTATTTCCACCTTGAATTTTGTTCTCAACTCTAATCTTATTAAATGGCATTAAAACAGGAGTATTATTCTTATCAAATGTAAACTTACAATTCGAAAAAGGGGTATTCAAATAATATAAATCTGGCATTCCATCTTTACATCCATCATTAATATCAACAAGCTCATCTAAATATAGATATTGGCTTGACGTAGCAGTACTAAAACTATAATCATATTCATATAACCATATTGTATCTATTGGGTCCTCATGTATAAAATCATATACACAATAAGGAATACTATCGACAACCCAACTTGAATCCAAAACACAAATGGTTTTATTAATAGTATTGAGATAAAAGTCGTCTGGTAATTTGTTATCATCATTTAACCATCCATAAATACCATCATCAAGATTACCCATAGTACTCCTACTAATTGAACCACCTGCGTTAAGAGTCCATTTTAATCCATATAATCCTGAAAGTTCGTCAACTTTTATGCCTCCTGCAAAATAACTCAATGATAATGGAATCTCTAACGATCCGCTTTTTATTGTCCAAAGAGGCAGGCTTATATTCGGAACCCCTGTAAATTCAGATACCCCATAACTACCATACTGCTCAAATGCTTTAAGTTGTGGCGACGCACTTATAACCGGGGGCATTTCAGTTGAAATAATTTCTTGTGCTAATATTCCTTTTGAACAAAACAATACCAAGAGTAGTATATTTATTGTCACTAATCTTAAAAAATGAGATTTCATAGTATTTAAAAAAAGATTTTAATCCTACAAAAATATAAATATTTTTAATTTATGGTAATTTTTTGTTAATCTCAAAACAAGTGTTAATTATTATATTTCGTTTTAAATGTATTTTTTGTTGATAAAGATGTAATTTTATTTATATTATTCCAAACTTTTCCTTTATGTTAATTATTTATAATTTTTTTACAATACCTATTTTTCCATCTAAACACATCAATTTACAATAATTGATATTAATTATCACTCTGATGCTTTGTGTATCTTGATAATTGTAACCACAATACCACCGGATGCATGGAGAATGAGCAAATGTAAAAATGAGAGAATTAGCAAATTATGAATACAAGGCCACCAGGGAAGAAAGTATTGTTTCTTAAACCCCTAAGTTTTGTATTCAATTCCTCCTTCCCCCACATCACCAGCCCTAATTAAAGAGATTTCTTTGCCGATAGGATGGATGACATTTCAAAACCAATATTACCGGTGCGCTGCACCTATCGGTCTGCACAACCTTTTCTTGCTACAAATATTACCTGTGCGCTGCACCTGAATACAAATCATACATTTGTATGTATTCCTCCTTTGATGTCTGCTCATGGGAATAGCTGCGTTAGCAGCGGTAATATTTGTAGTAAAGGGTTGCCCCTCTATATCAATAGCCGCGTTAGCGGCGGTAATATTGAATTTTAAAATCCACCTCTGCCCAACATCACCAGCCACACCCTGTGGAATCACCCTGTAATGATGTGATTAATCGAATTTCATCGTAAATTGTTTATACGGAAAACATATTTTATCCCTACAACCATGTAATCAATAATATTAGCAGCACTGTTATTAATAGCCCTCAGAAGTGATAGATCCCACAGGATGCATGGAGAATTAGCAAATGTGCAAATGTGCAAATGTGCAAATTATAAATACAACAAATCCTTAAAAAAAGGCAATTACCATAGATATAACCACTGCTTTTGTATTCAATTTGCTAATTTGCTCATTTGCTCATTCGCTCATTAAATCACCAACCCCCTCCGCCCCCTGATAGGGGGAACTGCCCCTCTCTCTATTGTTTTGGGAAAATTTACCTGCATATCTTCCCTGATTTGAAACAAAAATTATTGAATACCCACTGCCTGGCTCCCCCTATTAGGGGGCTGGGGAGTATTGTTTTGACTTTTGTAATAAAAGTCCGCAGGGGTGAGAGATCCCACCGGATGTAACCGGTGATGTATGAAAGAGAAACGATTGGTTTTTGTTTTTGTGTATCATTCGCAAACATGTTCGGTTCAAAAGGCTTAAATGCATACTTGTAACCATAACAAATTGGGATTATATGTCGTCCCTAACGGGACTTTTTCTCCATGATGAAAACGTTTTCTACCAATATCTTGTCCCTGACGGGACTGAAACCCAAAAATCCAAAGTCCTGTAAGGAATAAATATTGGTTGAAAAAAACACATCCCGTTGTTCAAAAAGTGCCGTCAGGCACGTTATAATCTATTTCAACAGGTTTAAATACATACCTGGCATCCATCAATTATTTGCTGTTCAAGGTCAAATGGAACTCCATGTTTGCTATTAAACCACTGTATTACAATTTGCTAATTCGCTAATTTTCTCATTCGCTCATTAAATTTGAGTTAATCTGTGCATTCATTTGTGTTAATCTGTGGAACAAAAAATGGTTTCAACCGCTAATTGGCTAATTTGCTAATTGTCATTTTTTTATTAATAACAAGTTAAGGGCTGAAGCGAAATTTAACCGGACTTAAACCGGGGTTGAACCGCTTTCAACCCGGCTCAAACCCGGCTCAACACCGCCTCAACACCGCCTCAACCCCGGCTCAACCCTTAAGATGAACCCT
>CAZYHL010000070.1:0-8792 GCA_964646795.1 uncultured Syntrophomonadaceae bacterium | reverse complement strand
ACAGCCGCCATCATAATATTCTCCGTTGCGCCGACACTGGGAAAATCTAAATGGATTCTCGCTCCTGTCAAATGTCGGGCTTCAGCGCTGATTATGCCGCCCTCTGCCGTTATTTCGGCCCCTAAAGCTTTTAAACCTTTAAGATGGAGGTCAATCGGCCTCGAGCCGATATTGCAGCCGCCCGGAAGGCCCATTTCAATCCTACCCAAGCGTGCCAAAAGAGGTCCCATTAAAAACACGGAAGACCTCATTTCCCTGATGAGCATTTCAGGTATAACCGATGCGCCTATGGTCGAAGAATCACACACAAGGCCCTCTGCCGTTTCCGTTAAGGTCAAACCGAGAGCAATGAGAATATCCTTCATCACCTGTACATCTTTTATTTTCGGTATGTTTTCAATGATAATATTTTCTTTTGTTTCGTTGAGAACCAGAGCAGCCATAACCGGTAAAGCAGAATTTTTAGCTCCGGTTATACTTATTTCTCCAAACAGGCGCTTACCCCCGTACACGATCATTTTCCCCATTGTCCTAATCCCCCTTGAAGCTACTGGCCGATTATCCGCACTTCGAGTTCCAAGTCGATGCCAAACTTTTCTTTGACTTTCCCCTTAATGATATCTATTAAAGCCAGCACGTCCGCCGCTTTCGCTCCGCCCTTGTTGATGATAAAATTTGCATGCTTTTCCGACACGATTGCTCCGCCGCTTGTTGTTCCCTTCAACCCCGCCTTATCAATAAATAAACCAGCCGAACCCTGGGGGGGGTTCTTAAAAACACTGCCGGCACTTGGCCCCTGAGGTTGCGTTTCTTTCCTGCCGCTTATGTTTCTTTGGGTTTTTTCTTTAATTTTTTGTTTGTCTCCCGGCACTAAAAGCAATTCAATTTCGGCTAAAACCAGGGGTTCTTCCATAATGCTGCTCCGCCTGTAGCCGAAGGATACATCCGCTGCCTCTAAGGTTATTTCCTTTCCCTCGACTGAAAATGCACAGGCTCTTTGGAAAACATCAGCCATGCTGCTGCCGTGAGCACCGGCATTCATAAATACAGCTCCTGCGATTGTTCCAGGAATGCCTGCCGCAAATTCCAGGCCGGACAGGCCTGCAGCTGCGGCTGCCCGGGCAAGCTGCGTCAAAGAGGCGCCACCCTGGACTTTTATGCCGCTACCCTGAATGGTGAAAGCGGAAAAATGAGATGCCAATGCCACCGTTATACCCTTAATGCCTTTATCCGGGACTAAAATGTTAGTGCCGCGGCCGCACGGGAAAAGAGGAATCCTGTTATGATAGGCATAGGCGAGTATTTTACCTAAATCCTCTTTATGCGCCACAGCAATAAAAACTTCGGCAGGGCCGCCAATTTTCCAGGAAGTATGTAAGCTCATCGGTTCACTGTATAAGATTGGGCTTTCAATGCTTAATTCTAAATCCATTTCAGCTACCTTTCCTTGCTTCTTCCCCCCCCCCCGGCTTTTGGTTTTTGGCTATTTTATAGTATGCGACGTATTTTAGGATTGTGAACTTATTGTGAACTCAGCCGATTTTGGGAGAAGAGAGAATTTCCTTCATACATTCATAAAATTTTTCAGCAGCGTCCGGGATGCCCATACTCCTGCTGGCCGCGGCCATTAGTTTTAGTTTGCTTTCGCTATCAATTAGAGAAACCACCGTTTCGGCAAGTTTTGCCGCTTTCAGCTCAGCCTCCTTGAAAACAACGGCAGCCTTATGGTCGGCCAGCACTTTAGCATTTAGATACTGGTGATTTTCCGTCACATTGGGGGAAGGAATAATAATAGCCGGAAGGCCAAGAGCGTTTATCTCCGCCAGGGTGGTAGCTCCGCCGCGGGTTACCATCAGGTCGGCAGCCGCCATGGCAAAAGGCATCTTGTCAAGATAGGGATAAAGGTACAGCCGCGGCCCTGTCGGGAAGCTGCTGCCTTCTAATTCTTTTTTTACAGTGTCAAAATACCTTTCGCCCGTTACATATATAACCTGAATATCAATGCGGCCGGACAATAATTTTATTGTCCGTCCTATAATCTTATTCAACTTTTCAGCCCCCTGGCTCCCTCCTGTTACCAGCAGAGTCTTCCGGCGCGGATCCAGGGAAAACTGCTTGTACCCCTCCGTCCGGGAAACCCCGACAACCTCGCTGGCTCTCGGATTTCCCGTGAGCTTGAGCCTGGCTTTGGACGGGAACCGCTCGGCCGAGGCGGCAAAAGAAAGACAGGTCAGCCGCGCCCAGGGGGATAAAAATTTATTAGCCCGGCCGGGAATTACATTTTGTTCATGCAAAAGCGCAGGAATCCCTAAAAAACAGGCGGCAAAAATAACGGGAACCGTAACATAGCCACCGGTGCCGACTACTAAATCCGGGGCAAAACGACGCATGACGGCGGCGGACTGGGTAAAACCTTTGCCATGCATAAGGATAAAATTAATGGTTTTAAGGGACATACCGCCGGGAGGGCTCTTGGCGCTGATTTCTTGAAAAGTAAATCCTTCCCGTTCCAGGACAGGTCCTTCAATCCCCTTTTTCTTGCCTAAAAAGATTACTTCCGCGCCGGGTTCTCTTCTTTTTAAATATTTGGCTGCCGCCAGGGCCGGGTACAAGTGTCCTCCCGTGCCGCCCCCGACAAATATCACACGCATAGGCTTAGCCTCTTTCTTATATCTTGACATGTTTTGAGATATTAAGCAATATCCCTATTGCTGTCAGGGTAATAAAAAGTGAACTGCCCCCCGCACTTATTAAAGGCAGGTTGATGCCGGTAACAGGCAGGGAGCCCGTAACAACGCCAATGTTGATTATCACTTGCAGCCCGATCATCGTGGTTATGCCGGCGGCCAGCAGGCTGCCGAAGGCATCGGGCGCCTGCATGGCTATCTTGAAACCCCGCCATAACAAGATGAAAAAGAGAATTAGAATTGTGCTCGTGCCTATAAACCCGAGCTCTTCACCAATGATAGCAAAAATAAAATCGTTCTGCGGCTCGGGCAGAAACCACAGTTTCTGGCGGCTTCTTCCCAGGCCCATGCCCAGCAGCCCCCCCGGTCCAAGGGCCAGCAGGGACTGGATAATATGATAGCCCGTATCCAAAGGATCTTCCCAGGGGTTTATAAAGGCCAGCAGCCGTTTTTTTCTGTAGGGCTCGCTCGTCATAAGATAGAAAGCAACAGAGCTTCCCAGTAAACCAAAGAACGTAACCTGTAAAAAAGGCATACCCGCAACAACCAGCATGATGAAAGTACAGGCAGCAATAACCAGCGCCGTGCCCAAGTCAGGCTGCACCAAGATAAAAACAAAGGAAATTCCCATAATTACCAAGGGAATAAAGGATGTTTTAAAAAAATTATGCATATTATGCTGCCGCTTCGCTAAAAACCAGGCTGTAAAGAACAAGACGGCGATTTTGCTGACCTCGGAAGGCTGAAGTTGAAAGCCGCTGATTATTATCCAACGGCGGGCGCCGTTAATCACTATCCCCACTCCGGGGATATAAACGGCGGCCAGCAAACAAATATTTACGATCATCAGGGGAAGAACTAATTTTTTAATTTTCCAGTAGTTGAACTTAGACATAATAAACATGGAAATAAGGCCGAGGACAGACCAAAAACCCTGCCTCCGCAGATAATAATACATATCCTCTCTGGGCGGTTCGTTGGAACTGGCGGCGCTGGCGCTGAAAACCATCACCAGACCTATACCTAAAAGGATAATGGTAATCAGCAAAACTATATAGTCAAGATCTTTCTGCTCATTTTTTTTCACTGCTGCCTTCCTCCTTAAGCGCATGCACATAGGCCTTAAAAAGGTTTCCCCGTTCCTCAAAGTTCTTGAACATATCCCAGCTGGGGCAGGCAGGAGACAACAATACTACATCTCCTTCGACGGCCATGGCTTCCGCCTGGAGAACAGCTTCTTGAAGAGAGTTAACCAAAGTAAAATCATGGTACCCTGCCCTGGTTAATGCGACGGCAATCGCCTCTCTTGTTTCTCCCAGTAAGAATATATGCCGCACTTTAGCTTTAACCTGCTTTACAAACTGGGAAAAACTGCTCCCCCGGTTCATACCTCCCGCTACCAGAATGATTGGTTCCTGATATGCTTCCAGGGCTTTAACCGAAGCCTCCGGATTTGTTCCCTTGGAATCATTAACGTACTTTACGCCTTTAATTTCCCGGACAAACTCCAAGCGGTGTTCAACACCCTTGAAGGTCCTCAAAACACGGGCAATAACGGCAGCTTCTACTCTAAAACAATAAGCGACAGCAGCGGCCGCCAACGCGTTTTCCAGGTTGTGAAGCCCCGGAAGCGCCAGTTCGGCTGCGGGCAGAACCGGTATTGTTGTCTCCCTGTCCCGGATTACCACCTGCCCTTCGGCAACATATACTCCTGCGTCTAAAATCTTGCTCCTGCTGAAAAACCACTTTTTCGCTTTGGTGACAGCGGCAACTTGATGAACCAGCTCGTCATCGGCATTTAAAACGGCACAGTCCGCTTCGGTCTGGTTAAGGAGGATATTAGCCTTGGCACGGACATACTCCTCAAAATTCCGGTGATAATCAAGGTGGTCTTCCGTTATATTTAAGATAGCGCTGATACGGGGACGAAAATCCTTTATATCCAGGAGTTGAAAACTACTGAGTTCAGCAACCAGAACTTCGTCTGACCCCGCCCTTTCGGCAACACTAATAAGAGGTATGCCTATATTGCCAGCAACCTGGGCTTTAAAGCCCGCCTCTTTAAGTATTTCCCTAACCAGGGTGGTGGTTGTGGTTTTTCCGTTTGTACCTGTAATGCCGATTATTGATGCCTTGGTAAAATGATATGCAACTTCAACTTCCGTTAAGACCGGAATCCCCAATCTTCTGGCTTCCGCCAGGGGAGGAATGCCGGGAGGTATCCCCGGGCTCTTCACTACCAAGGTTGTCTCGCCGTCTACCACAGAAGCCATCTGCTCGCCTAATACCAGCGTTATATTATCGAAAGGAGCAAGAAAAGCCAGCGTAGTGGCAAGAGCCTTCCGGTCTTTTTGGTCTGAAGCGATAACACGCGCTCCCCTTTTCGCAAAAAAAAGGGCAGTTTCTTTCCCGCTTTTCCCCAGTCCTAGTATAACTATTTTCTCCTTATTTATATTATTTCCCATAGGAGCCTCCCATATCAAATTCTTGGCTGAAATGCCCCCAGGTTAATCAGGGCGATAAGAGCAAAAACAAAGGCAACAGCCCAGAAGCCCATGACAACCTGCCACTCCGACCAGCCCCCCAGTTCAAAATGGTGGTGGATAGGGCTCATGCGGAAAACACGCTTTCCGGTCAGCTGAAAAATAAGTACCTGGATTGTTACCGAAAGGGCTTCCAGAACATAAACGCCGCCGATTACCACCAGGTAAAGTTCGGTTTTGGTTAAGATGGCTAGGGCAGCCAATGCCGCTCCCAAAGAAAGGGAGCCGACATCACCCATAAATATCTTGGCCGGATGAAGGTTGAAAACGAGGAAA
Source organism: uncultured Syntrophomonadaceae bacterium (assembly GCA_964646795.1). Classification (GTDB taxonomy): domain Bacteria; phylum Bacillota; class Dethiobacteria; order PWVN01; family PWVN01; genus CAZYHL01. The sequence goes on along the minus strand of CAZYHL010000070.1, from coordinate 3,286 downwards.
CCAAAGGTGCCGCCGATAAGGACGGCACTAAAAAAAGCAAGTTCGGGAATTCCCCGCCAGAGGCTGATGAAAAGGTACGCTACTAGGGCCAAAATCGTTGTCCCGGCCGCCAAACCGTCAATTCCGTCGGTAAGGTTTACCGCATTAGAAAAACCGATGATAATAATGAGAATTAATAAGTAGTATAAAAGGCCAAAGTCTATAGTTAGAGAAAGGAAGGGGACAGTGACTTCGGTACTATAGCCTTGTAATAACAGAACTGCGGCAAAAACAAGAAAGAGCACAAACTGCCCCAGAAGCTTGCTTCTAGCTTTAAGGCCAAGGGAACGCCGCCGGTAAAACTTTAAAAAATCATCGGCAAAACCAATAGCGCCATGGCCGAAAGTTAAAAATAAAGTTAAAAGCAGCGGGCTTGTGGTTGGTCTTAGGAGAACACTGAAGGCAGCCAAAACACTTAAAAAGATAACGCCCCCCATAGTCGGTGTTCCTGCTTTTTCCAGGTGTTTGGCCGGACCCACGGAGCGAATCCTCTGGCCCATGTTCATGCGCTTAAAATAATAAATCATGATGGGCGCTAAGAGCAGGCTGAACAAAAAAGAGTAAAACATATATTTGTACGCATTGGGCGGAACCATCAGCAGCCCCCCCGGTTGAATATAGCTTTTTTAAAAGCTGAAATAATTTTTTCCATCCTCATGCCCCGGGAACCTTTAAACAAGATATAATCGCCCGGACGGGCAAGTTCCTGTAAAGCCGCAACAACTTCCGCCGGGCTGCCGCACGCAAACGCCCCGTTCATCCCCGCTTCTCTCGCCGCGACAGCAGTATGCCTGGAAAGGCCTCCCAGTGTAAAGATAAAATCTAAGCCTAAGGATGCAGCGAAAGCACCTATATCCAGGTGGGCTTTTTCGGCATGAACGCCCAACTCAAGCATATCTCCCAGAACGGCCCCTTTCCTGCTCGTGCCTGCCATATCCTTTAAAGCCTGGAGGGAAGCCCTGGCCGAAGTTGGATTAGAATTATAAGTATCGTTAATTATAACATAGCTACCGTATTTATCTATTTTTAACCGGCCCGCGGTGATTGCGGCCTTTTCCAATCCTTCCTTTATTTCTTCCGGAGACAAGTTAAAAAGACTGCCCAGAGCTGCGGCTGCTAGGGCATTGAGCACGTTATGCCCGCCTGCCAACGGCAGCTCTACGCTTATTTTCCCCTGGGGCATAACCAGGAGAAAACCGCTTTTTTCCCCGATTACCGTGAGGTCTTCCCCTCTTACGCTGCAGTGTGAGCCAAAACCATAGTAAACGACCTTACCGGCAAAATTATTTCCCAAATCCACCAGCCGGGGATCCTCCCCGTTCAAGACCGCTGTGCCGCGGCTGCCGATAGCTTCCAAAAGTTCTCCTTTGGCCTTAGCTACTCCCTCGATAGATTTGACTATTTCCAAATGAGCCAAACCAATATTGGTAATAACCCCAATCTGGGGCTTGGCCAACCCCGCCAGAAGAGCAATTTCGCCGAAGTCGCTCATGCCCAGCTCCAGAACCGCTGCCTGGTGATAATCCCTTAACTTTAACAGCGATAAGGGAAGTCCGATCTCATTATTGTAGTTGCCCTCGGTGTTTAATGTTTTATACCTGGTTTTGAGTACCGAAGCCGTCAAGTCTTTCGTTGTCGTTTTCCCGGCACTGCCGGTGACGGCAACCACAGGGATGCTAAACTTGCTCCGGTAGTAAGAGGCTGTACTCTGTAATGCTGTTAAGACATTTCTTACGGCAATCAAGACGCCTTTCTCGGGGAGAACAGCGCCTTTTAAGCGTTCAGGGTCAATAAAGGCGCCCATAGCCCCTTTTGCTGCAGCCTCGCCCAGGAAAGCATGCCCGTCTTGGTTTTCTCCCGTTAAAGGGACAAAAAAATCGCCTCTATTCAGGGTTCTGGTATCAATAGAAAAACCGGCGGGAGATTCGTTGAGCCCGCCTGCGAGAAGCTGTCCGTTAACCGCTTCGACTATTTCAGCTGTTGTCAGCCTCATTTCCTGAAGCATGAGCCTTAATCCTTTCCCTGATAAAATAAGCTGCCGTTTCTTTATCGTCAAAAGCAATCGTCTTTTCCGCAAAAACTTGGTACGTCTCATGGCCTTTCCCCGCAATAATAACTACATCGCCGGAAGCGGCGGCGTTAACAGCCCGCTTGATGGCTTCCTGCCTATCCAGGATAATATCATATTTATTGGCCTGCCAGTTTTCAATTCCTTTAAGAATGTCGGCAAGAATCGCCTCGGGTGGCTCCCGGCGCGGATTATCATTGGTGATAATAACATAATCGCTGTACTTGAGAGCGATACTTCCCATTAAAGGCCGCTTGCTCCTGTCACGTTCGCCGCCGCAGCCGAAGACTGTTATTACCTTCATGTTACAAAATTGACGGACGGAAAAGAGGATGTTTTCCAACCCGTCCGGCGTGTGGGCATAATCAATTATCACATGAAAATCCTGGCCTTCCTGTACCCGCTCGAACCGGCCGGGGATACCCGGAATCTTTTCCAACGCTTCTTTTATGACAGGAGCTGCTATCCCTTCCTTGAGACCCAAAGTGATAGCAGCGAGGGCATTATAAACGGTGAATAAACCCGAAATTTGCATATTAACAGGAAACGAATCCGCCCGGCTCCTGATGACAAAAGACACGCCGCCGGGTTTAATATCTATCGCTTCCGCTTTAACTTGGGCCTGTTTCCTGATTCCGTATGTTACCGTTTCCGCAGATACGATGCGCTTAATATAGGCGGCATTGCTGTCATCATTATTTATTATGGCATAGTTTCCTTGTTTGGCAACCAGTTTTTTAAATAACGACGCCTTGGCTTTCAAATAACTGTTAAAAGTCTTGTGGAAATCCAGGTGGTCTTCGGTTATATTTGTCAATACGGCAACGTTAAAGTCACAGTCATCCACCCTGTTTAAAGCAAGGGCATGGGAAGATACCTCCATGGTACAATAGCGGACATTATCGTCAACCATTTCGCGAAAGATTTCCTGCAAGGTGGCGGCCTCCGGCGTGGTTGCTTCCACCGGGCGAAGTTTGCTGCCCATTTTATAGCTTATCGTACCGATTAAACCTGTCGGGTTGTTTTGAGGCAAAATGGTGTCAATAAAATGCGTTGTGGAAGTCTTCCCATTGGTTCCTGTAACACCTATAAGCCTTAAAGACTGGGAGGGGTAGCCGTAGTATTTTCCCGCCAGACGGGAAATTATTCTGCGCGGGTCCCTTGCTTTAATCACCGTGA
>CAZYHL010000069.1:5861-8855 GCA_964646795.1 uncultured Syntrophomonadaceae bacterium | reverse complement strand
AGTAAGCAGCCAGCTCGACAGGGTCACCGGCATCTTTCAGGTTGATAAACTTTGTTCCTTTGACAACCCTGCCGTCTTTGACATCCAGACAAGGGATAATTCTTTTGGTAACCATGGTTCCTCCCCATAACTTTAGCTTTATTTAACCACTGCGGCCGCCTGGGCCTGGGGCAGGCTAAACCTGCCGGTGTATAAGGCCTGTCCCACTATTACGCCGGCAAGCCCCGGCCAAGGAAGTCTGTTCAGGGCCTTGATATCTTCCAGGGATGAGACGCCTCCGGAGGCAATAAGAGAAATATGTATTTTCCCGAGGAGCGTTTGCATCAGGCTGATATTCGGTCCTTCCAGGGTGCCGTCCTTTAAAATATCGGTAACGATTAGCTCTTCAATACCGATATGCTCCATGGCAAGGGCCAGATCCTCGGCTTTTTGGGCTGTGGCTTCCACCCATCCCTTAGCCGCAACAACACCTTCCCTGGCATCTATGGCCGCAATAACCCTGTTGGCTCCAAATTTGGCCACAAATGCGGCTGTCAAAGCGGGGTCTTTCGCCGCCACAGTGCCCAAAATAACTTTATCAACCCCGGCGTCAAAAAGTCTCGCCGCAGTCTCCAAGCTGCGAATACCTCCGCCAACCTCAATTGTCATATCCACTGCGCTGATTATGCTTCGGATTGCCTTTTCATTTTGAAGAGAGCCCTGGAAAGCGCCCTCCAAATCAATTAGATGCAGCCGGGAAGCGCCTTGTCTGAAAAAATCTAGGGCAACAGCGGCAGGATCATGATAGTAAACCGTTTCCCTCTTCATCTCACCGTGAACGAGCCTGACAACCTTGCCTCCCCTTAAATCTATTGCCGGAATTATTTCCACTGGCTTTTCACCAACTTCCCGAAGTTGTTTATGATTTTCAGCCCATCCCTGCTGCTTTTTTCCGGGTGAAACTGAATCCCGAAAACATTATCGCGTCCGACTATGGCAGGGAAAGCTCCTCCGTGAGCCGCTACGGCGATAATCTCATCCGGCTGCTCAGTTTTGATATAGTAGGAATGAACAAAATAAAAAAAAGACTCGTTGGCAACTCCCCTGAGCAGGGGGCTCTTCTTCACAAAAGTGATGCGGTTCCAGCCGATCAGGGGGACCTTGACGCTTCCCCTGAAACGTACCGCCCCTCCCTTGAAAACAGCCAGTCCTTTAACGCCGGGAGCCTCCTCGCTTCCTTCGTATAAAAGCTGCAGGCCCAAACAGATACCTAAGAAAGGTGTTCCAACAGCTATTTTTTGCTTGATTACAGCCGCTAGGCCCTTTTCTTCTAAGTTTACTACAGCCTTGCCGAAGGCTCCCACACCCGGCAGCACCAGGCTCTTTGCTTCTTCAACGAGACGGCGGTCTCCAGTGACCTGAACAGTAAACCCCCGGCTTATAAAAGCATGCTGTACGCTTTTAATATTTCCCATACCGTAATCAATAATAGTAATGTCAGCCAAAGAAGTTCTCCTTTACTCGAGGCATCCTTTCGAAGAAGGGATACCCGTCTCGCCTTGCCGGTACGCGCAGGCCTGGGATAGAGCCCTGCCTAATCCTTTAAAAATCGCTTCCGCCAGGTGATGGCTGTTGCTGCCAGACATTTGCTTAACATGAAGGTTAAACCCGCCGGTTGTACAAAAAGCTCTTAAGAATTCCAGCACCAAATCTGTCTCGAAAGAACCGATTTTAGCCGCAGTAAAATTAACATCAAAGTTCAAGTAGGGGCGTCCCGACAAATCAAGGGCAATTAAAACCAAGGCGTCATCCATCGGTAACAGGAAAGAACCATACCTGTTTATGTCTTTCTTGTCGCCAAGGGCGCGTTGCAAGGCCTCTCCGAGGCACAAACCCAGGTCTTCAACCGTATGATGCCCGTCCACTTCCAGGTCCCCTTCAGCCTTGACCTCCAGGTTAAATAGGCCGTGGCGGGCAAAAAGGGTCAGCATATGCACCATAAAAGGTATCTCCAGCCGTATATCGGAACGGCCCTCACCGTCAACGGCCAAAAAAAGTGCTATCTTGGTTTCCTTGGTTTCCCTCTGGTAAGAAGATTCCCTGATATTCATCCTTTCAACACCTCTCTGTTCTTTACTCCGCCATTCACTGCTCTATCCAGCTGCGCCAGAATTTCCTGGATCCTCTCGCTTTTTACCTGGCAGCTGCTCTGATTGGCAACCAGGCATGAAGTGCCCCATATTCCACATATGTCGGGATATCAATAGGTTTTACCAAAACATAGCTAATTCCTGCTTCTTTATCTTCAAAAAACAGCATTCTACCGCAGCAGTTGCAGGTTATTTTTCCATTAAAATAAATCCTCTCATACTTTAGTACGTTAAATTGGTAAAGCAATAAAATAATATAGTGCTATATTAGCACGGATTCAAAAACGCGTCAATAATTATTTCCGCCGCCAAATAGCCGCCGGCTTTGCCGTAGTAGTCTAAGCTAATCCTGCGGCGGACTGAAAATAAATAAACCTCCTTGCAAGGAGGTTTAAAATAAATGATAAAAACTCCTGATATTATCCTTGCAGTAAGAAGCATCGGCCAAAAGCCAGATTATCCGGGCTCCTTTTATGAAGAAACAATGGTACAAATTATTTTCCTGAAAAGAATAAACGGAAAACGCTTCCTGGGGCTCTTGGACATGCACCGTTTCAATTATGTTATAGCTCTTCAGGGATTTATACATTTTTTGAAGGAGTATTTCGGCTTCTTGGGAAGAATGTAAAACAGAAATAAAAAAGGTTACCTCTTTCTCAATATTTTCGTATGTGCCGATAAAGGCTTCCTTGATAACGTTTTCTCTTCCCAGGTACCCGTAGATGATATCAGCGGCATCTTCCCCGGTTATCATCCCGGTCTTGCTCATGCCACAGACCTCTTCGGGAAAAAACATTTCAGACTGATTGTCGTCTGCAGCGCTATATTCATGTAATGATTCCGGAAACGGCAAAACAGGCTGGCT
>CAZYHL010000069.1:0-5851 GCA_964646795.1 uncultured Syntrophomonadaceae bacterium | reverse complement strand
CCTAGTCATGCGCCGGAAATAAGGAGCCAGAGTATTCCCGACCAAAAGACCCAGTCCGAAAAGAATCAATGTAACCAAGGCGTATTTATGAACCTTAAGTTGCATTAATACCGCCCTCCAAAGAGCTATTACCGGAAAAGAAAATATTCAATTATTTCGCCTTAAAACAAGAAAATCCTTTTTTATCTTTTATACCTCCTCAAAATTGCCGCCGATAGCTTTAAAGGCCGAGAAAAAATCCGGGAAAGAAACCTGTACACATGCTTTATTATCCAAACTGATTCCTTCCCGGGCTGCCAGGCCGGCCACCTGAAGCGCCATAGCCATCCTGTGGTCTCCGTAGGTCTTGACCTTACCGCCTTTTAACTGTGGCACCCCATTAATAAACAACCCGTCGGGGAGCTCTTCCACCTGTGCTCCAATTCTTTTTAATTCAGCAGCCACCGCCTTAATCCTGTCGGTTTCCTTAACCCTCAATTCTCCGGCATCCTTAATCCATGTTTCCCCTGCGGCCAAGGCTGCGGCCACAGCCAAAACAGGAATTTCATCAATTGACCTCGGGATTAAATCGCCCTCTATCAAAGTTCCCTTGAGGCGCTTCCCTTTAACCAGGATGTCCGCGACAGGCTCCCCGCCGGACTCTTTGTTGTTGCCTAATGTTATATCAGCACCCATGGCCTGTAAGACATCCAATACGCCGGTGCGGGTCGGGTTTAAGCCCACATTTTTAATAATTAACTCTGAACCGGGCACTATAGAAGCAGCCACAAGGAAAAAAGCTGCGGCGGAAATATCTCCTGGGACAGAAATAGCCCGCCCATGCAGTGTCTGCCCCGGAGCCAAGGTGATTCTCTCCCCCTCCCCGGCAATGCTGCCGCCCAAAGAGGCGATCATTCTCTCGGTATGATCCCTGCTCCTTGCCGGCTCCGTTATGACAACTTCTACTCCCGCGGCAAGACCTGCCAGCAGCAAAGCCGACTTAACCTGGGCGCTGGCCACGGGCAGGCGGTAATTCAGGGGATTAAGCTGCCGGCCTCTAACTGTAAGAGGTAAAAACCAGCCTTTGCCGTGCTCTGCCGTGATAAATGCTCCCATGCTCATAAGGGGAATAACGACCCGGTCCATAGGCCGCCTTTTTAAAGAGCTGTCACCGGTAAGGCTTGCTTCAAAAGGCAGCGCCGCAAGGAGCCCCGTGAGGAGGCGGGCTGTTGTGCCTGAATTGCCGCAGTCAAGCATACTCCCAAGCTGATTAAACCCTCGCGTGCCTTTGCCGTGAACTAATAAGTGGGTAGCCGAAATTTCCGTAATTTTTACTCCCAGCTTTTTGAGGCAGTTCATGGTGGCCAAACAGTCATTACCGGGCAGAAAGCCCGTTATTTCCGTGACACCTTCAGCCAGGCTTCCCAACATGAGGGCCCGGTGGGATATGGACTTGTCCCCGGGCAAAGTAACTTCGCCTTTAAGCATTTTTTTGGCCTCCAGCCTTCTAAGTCTACCCTTTGTTCCAGGCTTTTATTTGATTCTTATTCATGATTTTCATGGCTTTCTCCCTCTCTGCCGCTGTTTTAAAGGCAAGACGGATTGTACCTTCTTCCGTTTCTCTCACCCTTAAAATTTCGATTTCAGCAATATTTATTCCTTCTCTGCCCAACAAACCGGCTACCTTTTCAATCATCCCCGGCGTATCCTCCACCAGGATGATTATTTCATAGAGGGCCGACAAATATCCTTTGCCCCTTGGAGGCATCTTCTCCCGCAGCCCCCTGGCACCAGCAAAAAAAGCCAATAACTCGCTCTTAAAGGAATTTTCGATCATCCTTTCCGCCTCTGATATTTCCTCCCGGAAAAGTTTCAGGTACTTGAGAACGGCAAGCTTGTTATCCAGGCAAATATCCCTCCACATCTCGGGAGAGCTATTAGCTACCCTGGTTGCATCCCGGAAACTACCCGCCGCCAGGGAAACAGCCAAATCTCTGATGTTTGCAGCGGATTTGACGGTATTTAACAAAGAGGCGGACATTAAATGAGGCAAGTGACTGACGGCCGCCACTGTTTCATCATGAATACCGGGATCCAGGTAAATTTTTTCCGCCCCCAGTATCTTAACGATACCGGCTACCTTTTCCAGCGCCGCAGCAGAAGTGCGGGGGGTAGGCGTTAATACATAAGCGGCGTTTTCAAAAAGAAAGGGGTCCGCAGCCTGAATGCCTTGGTGTTCGGAACCGGTCATAGGGTGCCCACCCACAAAAGCAATAGCCGGCGGCAGTTCCTGCTCCATCATAGCCACTATTTTAGCCTTAGTACTGGCCGTATCGGTAACTACGGCGCCGGAGGGCAGAATCCCGCCCAGGGTGGGCGCAAGCTTGATAATTTCATTAATAGGTATTGCCAGGAAAACTATGTCTGCCCGGCTCAGCCCCGCCTTTAGATCCGAATAGTAATAGCCCTTGTCGACGGCCCCCATTGCCCGGGCGTTTTCAACAACTTGAGGATTTATATCTATACCAATTATCTGATTGGATCCCCTGTTATTTTTTTTTAAGTTTAAGGCTAACGAAGCGCCGATAAGCCCGAGACCGATAATGGCAATGACTTCCTTTTCCTTCATAGGGTTCGCCCCAGGGGCTGAGCCAGTTTTTTAAGCTCCTCCATCAGATTAGCAAAATTCGCCGGGTTAAGGGATTGCGGCCCGTCAGATAGAGCCTCTGCGGGATGAGGATGGACTTCAATTATCAGCCCGTCGGCACCTGCGGCCAAGGAAGCCTTGCTCATGGCATCGACATAGCGCCAGTGGCCTGTACCGTGGCTCGGATCAGTAATAACCGGCAAGTGGCTCAGCTGCTTAACTACAGGCACACTGCTTAAATCAAGGGTATTGCGCGTAAAAGTCTCAAAAGTCCTGATACCCCGCTCGCAAAATATAACCTGGTGGTTCCCTTCGGACAAGATATACTCGGCAGCCATCAACCATTCTTCTATTGTTGCGGACATGCCCCTTTTTAGGAGGACAGGTTTATTTGTCCGGCCTAGAGCCTTCAGCAGCTGAAAGTTCTGCATGTTTCTGGCCCCTACTTGCAGAATATCCGCATAGGCCGCTACCAGAGATACGGTATGCTGGTCCATAACCTCGGTAACAACAGGCAGTCCCGTTTTCTCGCCCGCTTCAGCAAGTATTTTTAAGCCTTCTTCTTCCAAGCCTTGAAAGCTGTAAGGCGAGGTTCTGGGCTTAAAAGCCCCTCCCCTTAAAATTTTTGCCCCAGCCGCCGCCACCAGGTCAGCTGCTTCCAGGTACTGTTCCCTTGACTCTACGGCACAGGGTCCCGCCATTACCACCAGTTGCTCGCCGCCGATCTCCACGCCTTTGATTTTTATAACAGTATTTTCCGTCTTGAATTCACGGCTGACGAGCTTAAAAGGCTGGGTTATGAGGACAATCTTTTCTACGCAGGCCATTGCTTCCAGAGCTAATGAGAGCGCCCTTTTCCTGTCACCGATGGCACCGATTATTGTCCTTTGTTCGCCGCGGGAAATATGGATCCCAAAGTCCAATTCCTTTAGTTTGCTTACTACCTCATTGATTTCTTCCTCTTTCGCTCCGGGGTTCATAACGACAATCATTTTTGATAACCTTCTTTCTGAGGTTTTAGTTTTCTCATAAATATAAAAAAGCTTTCGTCCTGAGGGACGAAAGCTTACTGCTTCCGCGGTACCACCCTGTTTGACCGAAAATAAACCGGCCCAACTTATGCAAGAGTACGGCAGCAAAGGCTGCTTATACCCCCTCTCCTGTAACGAGGAGAGCCTTCGTCAAAGCCTACTCGGTCACCCTTTCGGTTTGCCGCTCCCGGGTGTATTCAATGCCGATCCGGACACCAGGCTCTCACCTCTCCCCGGCTCTCTTCAGCCCGTCCCACTGGCACCTACTCATCCCGTTCACTGCTTTAGCTGTTTATATTTTATCTATTTTACATCCCTTCGGATAAATTGTCAATTACCAGTTTCCTCTAATGTTTCTGCCCGTTGGCCTTATCCGACTGCACGATAAAAGGTTTTATTTCCTGCCAATTTGAACCTGCAGGTTTTAGAACTTCCGCCTCATAATCTTCAATCAACTTGTTGAAAATGGCAGGAGCTATTTCCCCCTCATGCAGAATCTCGTCGTCATCTCCTTCCTGGTAACTCATTTTATAAAATATATCGCCTCCGGGGAGCCTTTTAGAATACAGAGTTACATATCCTCCTTCATATTCGGCCACCAAAAGCAGGTGCAATTCTTCTTGTTTCTCATGATCAACCTTGAAGTCAAAGATACCGTTACCCCAAAAAGTATCGCCCATGAATTCCCTCCCCCTTCCTTTGTTAATGCGAATCGATAACAAAGGTACCGCTTTTTTAAAATTATACCATACAAACCCGCAGTTTGAAAGAACTCTGCTCCCACGACAAAGGCCTTCTTGACCTACCCGCGGAAGACTTTAAAGCAACAGCTCGGCAATCTGGATGGAATTCGTGGCAGCTCCTTTTCTGATATTATCCGCCACTATCCACATATTCAGGCCTGATGCAACAGATTTGTCCGGACGCAAACGCCCGACAAAAACTTCATCGCGGCCGCTTACGTAAAAAGGCATTGGATAATCAAGCTCTGCAGGGTTATCCAACACTACAATCCCAGGGGCTTTCCTTAATATCTCTTTTGCTTCCGCAACGGACAGAGGCGCCTCAAACTCCAGGTTAACCGATTCGGAATGGCCGATTTCCACAGGAACCCTTACCGTAGTCGCCGTAATCCTTAAATCAGGCAGTTTCATTATCTTGCGGCTTTCGTTTATCATTTTCAGTTCTTCTTTAGTGTAACCGTCTTCAACAAAAACGTCTATTTGAGGCAACATATTAAAAGCCAGCTGATAATACTTCTTAGCCCCGGCATGCGGAAGGTTGGCCGGTTCGGCATCCTTCCCTGCCAAGACTCTTGCCGCCTCCCGGTAAAGACCGTCGACAGCTGCTTTGCCCGCACCGGAAACCGCCTGGTAAGTCGACACAACCACTCTTTTTAATTTAGCAGCCTGATGCAAAGGGTATAAAGCAACTACCATTTGAATAGTTGAACAGTTGGGGTTTGCGATAATGCCGCTGCTCTTAAAAGCTTCCTTTGGATTAACTTCAGGCACCACCAGGGGCACTTCGGGTTCCATCCGGAAAGCGTTGCTATTGTCGATAACCTGCGCTCCCCGGGCGGCAGCTTCCGGAGCAAAAGTCTTGCTTATCTCTGTGCCGGCGCTGAAAAAAGCAAAATCGACTCCCTCAAAAGCAGCGGGCGTTAATTCTTCAACAAGGCACTCCCTGCCGTCAAAAGCCACTTGACTCCCGGCAGAACGTTTGGACGCCAATAATTTTATCTTATTTATCGGAAATTCCCTTTCCGCCAGAACCTTAAGAAAAGTCCTGCCGACCATGCCCGTAGCGCCAACAACAGCAACATTATATTTTTTCATTTAAAAAATTTCCCTCCAATTTAACTGATCAATTATTGCCCTCTATGCTTCAAACCTGATACCTGCTTTGCTGAACCTTTCCATGGCTTCCGTTAAACGATCTTTTTCCACGGTGAGGGCGATTCTGAAATAACCTTCGCCGTACTCACCGAACCCGCTGCCCGGTGTTAGTACTACCCCGGTCTTTTCCAAGACGTAGGAGACAAAGTCTCCGGAAGAAAAGCCTGCGGGCACCGGGGCGTAAATATAAAAGGTTGCCCTGGGGGGGGTAATGTGCCAGCCCAGTTTTCGCAAGCCCTGCACAGCAATATCTCGCCTTTCCTGGTACATACTCCGGAGTTCCCGCAAAAACTCCC
>CAZYHL010000068.1:0-8912 GCA_964646795.1 uncultured Syntrophomonadaceae bacterium | reverse complement strand
TTTATTTCTTTCTCTTTTAAAAGGCTTCTTTTTATTTTCTCCGCTTCCTGAAAATCCAACAGCAGGTCACTGCATAATATTTCCGTTATCTCATCACCCGCGACGGGAACCATATCAAAGGTTAAAACACTGCCGTCAGCCGTTATAGCTATATCGGAAGTGCCGGCTCCCACATCCACCAGCGCCAGATTCAACCGGCGCGTATCAGGAGATACTACCATATTTAATGCTGCGATAGGCTCCAATGTAAGGCTTTCTAACTGCAGGCCCGCCCGCTTTAATGCGCTCCGGAGGGAATCCAAAACTACCCTGGGCAAAAAGGTAGCTATAACCTGCACGCCAATACGGTGCCCTTTCTGGCCAACCAAATTTTTTATTTCATAACCATCCAAAAAATAGTTTTGGACGCTGTAACCTACGCAGTGGAAGGAAGTACTGTAAGGATTCTTCTCCTGGTACTGCTTATTGTGCAGCTCCCCCTGGGCAGCATATAGGGCTTCATACTCCAGCTTAAGGACATCCTCTTCCGTCAATTCCAGCGCAGGCATGTCCTTCTCGATTTTTTTTATTTCCGTCTTGAGGGAGCGGCCTGCGGCCGCTACACAGGCCTTAGTCAAAGTTACGCCCGCCGCGGCTTCAATCTTTTGCTTGACTTTCTCTATTACCCTAGCCACCTTAGGCACATCATGAATCTGTCCATCCAGCATACTCCTGCTCTCGTGTTCTTCCTTATAAGCACACTTGACTGTGAATTCCTCCCCAGCCGTACCTACCGCTAAAAGGCCTGTCACTTTTCTGGTACCCACATCCAGAATAAATATGTAATTGTCGTTGATGATACCCACCTCCGCAAACAAGAAAAGCGTTAATTAATACATTCGTTGCCTTATTTAGACATCTTAACGTTAATTCCTGCCTGGGAATTCCTGTCGAAATAGCAGTTTTTATCCTCTTTAACAAAAAGCGCTCCCGTGCTAAAATTATGAACAATGAGTTTCCCTAATAGAGGAGCCGGTCGAATTGAAATTTGCCTCTTCATTCTCCATTTTTGTCCTTTTCTTGTCAGCCTTTATTATTGTTTCCTGTTCCCCGAAACCCCTCCCGCCGCCGGAGGAAGAAATTATTACTCCCGGTCCGGCTCCTGGGACAGATGAAAATGAAAACAATACCTTTTTAACTCCATCCGAACTGCTGCGATATAAACCCAACGAGTTGGGAGAGGCCATGATCCTCATGTATCACAACTTTGGAAAGACCGAAGGGGAATGGACACGAACTCCGGAAAATTTTCGCCGGGACCTGGAAACCCTTTACAATGGTGGCTACAGAACTGTAAATCTAATGGACTATGTCCGTGGAAATATTGACTTGCCGGCAGGAAAAAGCCCGGTAATTCTCACCTTTGACGATGCTTCCCAAGGACAGTTTAACTATTTGGTTGCTGATGCGGAACCTGTCCTGGATCCTGATTCGGCCTTGGGTATCCTGGAAAACTTCATAGAAGAATACCCTGATTTCGGGCGGGCAGGAACCTTCTATCTATATTACCCCTTACCCTTTCGCCAGAAAGAATACATCGCAGCCAAACTGTCCTTTCTCAGGTCGGTAGGTTATGAAATCGGCAACCATACCTACAGCCACGCTAACCTGGCAAAACTTGAAGATATCCTAGTTATGCAAGAGCTTGCCCTCCATGTCCAGGCCACGGAACGATACCTGCCCGGTTACCAGGTTCTCTCCCTGTCCTTGCCTTACGGGGCTGCCCCCAAAAACAAGGCCTTTTTGAAGGAAGGCGAGTACGAAGGTTTTACCTACAAAAATGAAACTGTTTTACTGGTGGGTTCGCGCCCTGCTCCCTCCCCCTTCAGCACCGCCTTCAACCCCCAGCGTCTGCCCAGGATAAGAGCAAGCGAAACAAAAGTAGATGCGGTAGGCTTATATGACTGGCTTGCCTACTTTGAGTCCAAACCAGCCTGCCGGTATGTCAGCGACGGCAACCCTAATGTGCTCACGGCTCCCGCCGGCTGGGAGGACAAACTTAATCCCGCTGTCCAGAAAGTCAAGAAAACTCTTTTCTACAACCTTGATGGTGAATAATCTTTTTTTAAACGCCTGCCTCGGCTTTCTTCCCATTTCTTTGCTTTCGGGCAAAAGCAGCCAGAAGGTAGTTATTGCTGCCAAATAGTAATTGAACAAAGTAAAAGAGGCTTGCCCGGCAGCCGGCCAAGGATCTGTAGTATTTTAACAGGCTCGCCGGTGAAACCTCCTTAATCTTTCCTGCCAAAATCTTCAGAATAGAATCTAATCCCTCATAACCGATTTTATGCCAAGTTGACGCCAAATCCCTCTCCGCCTTGAGACGAGGTCCCAAGACAGCAGTAATTTTTTCCCGATATAAAGACACTTCTCCTCCGGCAACACAGCGGGCTGCCAGGCAACCACTGTAAAACGCCGTATCGATGCCGCCGCCGTGGAGAGGTGAAGCTAATCCTGCCGCATCTCCTGCCAGGATAATGTTATCAAATACTAATTCCTCCGGCCAGCTGTTAAAAATTAAGCCGCCGCAAGTTTTTTCGACTTTCAAAGAGGACATGCCTTTTCGCTCCAAAAACTGCAGCAGCTCTTTTTTTAAACATATAGTATCTTGACCTGAACCAGGAAACAAACAGATTCCCACATTGGCTTTATGCCAATTTTTGGGGCTGCCGGCGGGAAAAATCCAAAAATAGCCGCAAAATTTCCGCCCTAATTCGATCCAAATATTTGGACCAAGAGAAGAAAAATCTCCCCATAGTGTATACTGGAGAGCTTTAGCTGCTCCTCTGACAAGCCTGTCTCTTAAACCATACCTGGTAACGGTAGGGGAAGCGAAGCCGCCGGCATCAATGACGTAATCATACTGTTTTTGCAGAAGAGGCAGACTGCCGACAGCAATCTTCTCTCCTTCCCTTATCTCAACCCCCAGGGATGAAACCTTGCGGGCCAAGGAGAGCTGCCATGCTTGCCGGTCCAAGCTAAATAAACTTAAAGCTACGGCGGGAAATTCATAAATGTCGCTGCCGTGGAAAAACATCTTGTCGAGCTTACAACGCACTCCCTCGGCAAGCGGAGGAACAATACCCAGGATATCAATTAACACTTCCGCGCAGGCGATTTTCTGTCCGATTCTATACCGCTCAAAAAGAACGACTTGAAGCCCTTGGGTTGCACCTTCCAGAGCGGCGGCCAAACCTGCCGGCCCTCCCCCTATTACTGCCAGCTTCATACTGAACAACCTCCTGCAAAAACGTTAATTTATAATAGTATCCCCCTTTTTTCGACCTTAAATTTTAACAGCCGGGAATACTCCCGGATACCTGCACATTATCATTTCCTGTTCTTTAAACCGCGAACAAGGAAAAACAGCCCTAAGGCGATTAAAGCCACAGGCCAGTATGTCCTGATTAAAAAACGGGGAATAAGCTGGCCGGCTGACAGATAGAGGCCTAGGAAAATCAGGATCAACCCGATAATTTTGCTGCTGTCCCCCTTCTTGCCGTCCTCTTCTCCCCTTTGAGCGTCCTCTGTTGCCTCAGCCTCCGCAGTTTCCTCCGCCGCTGATTCTGCTCCGCTTTCTTCCTCTGCAGGAAGCTCTCCTTCCAAGGCCGGGGTTTCGGGAATCACAATCCAGGCAATAATATAGGCCAAGAAGCCGCCACCACCGGCAAAGAATGTCAGTACCCAAACAAGCCTGACTATTGTGACATCCACGTCAAAATATTCGGCCAGGCCGCCGCTCACGCCGCCAAGCATGCGCTGGCGTCTCGATCTGTATAATTTTTTGGTCAATCAATCCCCTCCCCGAAGCATCTCGTATTTCGTTGCCAGCTCGTTTTTAGTTCGTTTTACTGTTCGTACCTGGAATCGGGGTTATCAGGCACAAGCAGCCAGGCAATAATATAGGCTAGAAGTCCGCTGCCAACGGCAAAAAAAGCAAATACCCACGCAAGCCTGATCAGGGTAACATCCACGTCAAAATATTCGGCCAGGCCACCGCTCACCCCGCCCAGCATGCGCTGACGCCTCGATCTGTATAATTTTTTGGCCATTCAGCACCCTCCTTGGTATATTCAAGGTTTAATATATTCCTCTTTAATTATAATTTATTTTTTCCAATATTGCTATACATTGATGCCCGAAAGCTTGAAGCTTGTTTTATGGCAAGAATAAACTTTTTC
Source organism: uncultured Syntrophomonadaceae bacterium (assembly GCA_964646795.1). GTDB lineage: Bacteria > Bacillota > Dethiobacteria > PWVN01 > PWVN01 > CAZYHL01. The sequence goes on along the minus strand of CAZYHL010000068.1, from coordinate 4,695 downwards.
CCTTTCTACAATAATATTATTAACAGCTTCTTTAATTCGGGAGGTGATGCAGTGGACACAAAAGATTTTCTTAAACGGGCTTTACTGAATGAACAAGAACAAATCAGGGATTACCAACGGTTTGCCATGACTACCGATGATCATGAAGTTGCCCAAGTTTTTCGGGATTTTGCCGAAACAGAGGCATCCCAAGCGGTTAAAATTAAGAAATTGTTAGAAAAATATGGCGAAGGCAACAAAAATTAAGAGAAAGATAAGCCGCATTTTTGCGGCTTTAAATATTAAGACATTCTCTGTTTCGTCAGATTATAGCTTTTAGCGCTAATTTCCCGGGAAATAAATCGACTGCATCCAACAACACAATTATGGCTTTTCCCTTGGCCAAAGTCCAGGTAAACCAAATTTGCTCTTGACCCGGTACGGCAGAAAAAGTATAATTTATACTATACCCCCCCCCAGCAGGGGTGGGTATAGGGGGATCGGGATGCCGCTCCCGTTGCCGGATTTATACAAGAGGTGATTCCAATGGCGGAAAACAGGCAAGGCAACACAAAAATAATCTTATCAATATCAGGTATGAGCTGTACCTCGTGTTCCCAAAGGGCTGAAAAAGCTTTGCTGAAAACAAAAGGTGTCAAAAAGGCACGGGTAAACTTTGCCACAGAGAAAGCTTATGTGGAATTCGATCAGGAAGTAACCACCCCCGGCGCTCTTATTAAAACCATAGAAATCGCGGGCTATCAAGCCCTGGAAAATACAGCTAAGGCCCCGGCAGATAATGAGCCGGAAGAAAGGTTAATGAGAAAAGCAGCTGCAAAGATGTGGTTTTCGGTAGTCCTGGCCGGGATTATCATGCTGTTAATGGCTGTTAACATGCTAATTGTTCCTGTCCCCGGCTACTTCCTGCTCATAGCATTGCTGGGCTTTCCCGTTATCTTTTTTGCCGGTGCGGAAACGCACAAGGCAACCTGGAACGGCCTGAAACACGGCATCACTAATATGGATACTCTCGTTACGCTGGGTTCGCTGGTACCCTACCTGCTTAGTTTGCTGCTTTATTTTTTTACGGTAACGTCTTTTATCGAGATGGCTGCGGGTATTTTAACCCTCCATCTGGTGGGGAGGTTTCTGGAAGCAAAGGCTAAGGGCAGGGCTTCCCAGGCGATTAAAAAACTGTTGGAGCTGGAAGCTAAAACTGCCCGGATTCTCTTTGAGGGAAAGGAAATTGATGTTGCCGTGGAAGAATTAGTTCCAGGTGATATTATGATTATCCGCCCGGGGGAAAAGATCCCTACAGACGGTATTATCATTGGCGGTGAAAGCACCGTAGACGAAGCGGCGGCCACCGGAGAATCGCTGCCCATTAATAAAAAAGAAGGCGATGAGGTAATAGGCTCAACAATTAATAAACAAGGCCTGCTGAAAGTTAAGGCGACGAATGTCGGAAAAGATACCTTTCTTTCCCAGGTTATCAAACTGGTTGAGGAATGCCAAGGCTCAAAAGTGCCCATCCAGGAATTTGCCGACAGGGTAACGGGAGTTTTTGTTCCCTTTGTGATTCTGCTGGCCGGCGGGGCTTTTGTTTCCTGGCTGCTTTTCCCCGCTTTTCATACCAGCATAGTTGTTTTTTTTAACTTCCCCTGGAGCAACACCGCCGCACCTGTTTTTACCCTGGCTGTCCTTGCTGCCACTGCGGTTCTCGTTATCTCCTGCCCCTGCGCCCTGGGTTTAGCTACCCCCACGGCATTAATGGTAAGCAGCGGCTTAGGTGCCGAAAACGGCATCCTGATCAAGAACGGCGAAGCAATTCAAACCATTAAAGATGTCAAAATAATTGCTTTTGACAAAACAGGAACGATAACAAAGGGGAAACCGGAAGTAACAAATATCCTTTGCTATAACGGCATGAGCACCGCAGACGCCCTTTTTTATGCCGCCGGCATCGAAGCTGCATCAGAACACCCCATAGGAACGGCAATAACTGACAGCGGCAGGCTCAAGGGTATCAGCCTGGAAGAAGCAAAAGGTTTTACTTCCCTTGCCGGCAAGGGTGTCCGGGGCCTAGTTAAGGGTGACGAGGTTCTGGTTGGCAGCAGGATTTTGATGAAGGAAAACGACATTGATATTGCCGCTTTGCAGGACGAACTGGAACGGTTGGAAGATGAAGCGAAAACAGCCGTGATTTTAGCCGTAAACGGCAAAGCAGCGGCAATCATTGCTGTTGCGGATACTCTAAAGGAAGATTCTAAGGCGGCAATTGCCGAACTGGAGAAAATGGGGATCAAAACAGCTATGATTACGGGTGATAATTACCGGACAGCCCTTGCTATCGGCAAAATGGCGGGGATAGACAGGATCCTGGCGGAAGTACTGCCAAAGGGCAAAGTCGCTGAAATTGCCAGGCTGCAAGAGGAATACGGGTTGACGGCTATGGTAGGAGACGGCATCAACGATGCTCCCGCCCTTAAGCAAGCAAATGTGGGCATTTCCATCGGCACCGGTTCGGATATAACTATTGAAGCGGCCGACATTACCCTTGTCAGGGGCAATATCGGCGCTGTTATCTCGACCGTAAAATTAGCCAAGGCAACTTTTAAAAAGATAAGGCAAAACTATTTTTGGGCCTGGTTTTACAATGCGCTGGCCATACCAGCAGCGTTCTTCGGCCTCTTAAATCCCCTGGTCGGCGCAGCGGCCATGGCGGCCAGTTCACTAAACGTTGTCTTGAATTCAATACGATTGAAAAAAGTCGATATTAAACCAGACTATATCAAGGCAAAAGAAACAAGTTAAAGAGCGTTCACTCTTTCTCCCCGCCTGCTTTTTCTTCGAGGGAAGAAAAAGATAACAGGCGGTAAAGAGGGTCGTGCCCCAGCAACGAGGTAATAACGGCGTACACAGCCGCCAGCCCCGCTGCAAAAGCCGTAACTCCTGCAACAACCCTGAAAAACCACAGAAATAAATACGCCAGGCCTGCGATAAAACGAACCATGCGATCTGTTCTGCCCACGTTTTTAAGCATCTTACCAGCCCCTCTTCTTTTTTTTAGTATTTGTTGCGAGGGGAAAATTAAACGCTCTTTTCTCTGTTTTTAGCATGTAAAAGCCGCAGGCCTTCCAAGGTAAGAAATTGGTTCACGGTATCGATGGTGTCGGAGGCAGCGGCAATGAGGGGTGCCGCCCCTCCTGTAGCAATAACTCGGGGTGACCCGGATAGCTCCTTTATCATCCTGGCCACGATCCCGTCTACCTGGCCGACAAAACCAAAATAAATGCCGGATTGCATACTGCTCACGGTATCGGAACCGATGACCTTTTCGGGCTTCAGGAATTCTACCCTAGGCAATTTGGCAGCCCGCTCAAAAAGAGCCTCCGTGGCAATGCCTATACCGGGGGCAATGGCACCGCCCAAGTACCGGCCTTCCCGGGAAATAGCACAAAATGTTGTTGCGGTGCCGAAATCAACCACTATTAAAGGAGGTCCGTATAAATTCAGAGCAGCCACGGCATTGACCATTCTGTCGGCCCCCAGTTCCCGGGGGTTATCCAAACGGATATCAAGTCCTGTATCGGTGTGGGGACCTACCACCAGGGGGATGATACTAAAATATTTTTCAGACATCTCCTTAAGGGCAGCGTTTAAAGGCGGCACCACACTGGAGATGGCTACGCCCGTAATTCCATCCATGTCAAGATTATTTAGATTGAAAAGATTCCTTAAAATAACGCCGAACTCGTCGGCCGTATGCCTGCGGTCCGTTGAAATGCGCCAGTTATAGGATAGTTCCTGCCCCTGAAAGAGCCCCAATACGATATTTGTGTTGCCTACGTCGATTGCTAAAAGCAATTTCTTCACGTCCTTTTTTTACTGTTTTCCGATTTTATCATCGCAGAAAAGCTGTATGGCGACAATATAAAGGGTTAGCCTTAAATATGTTTCCTTAATTTTAACGCTAGGGGCGCCGCCAGGCAAGCTTTCACTATATCCAGCATAAAAGAAGCGACTCCTGCCACAAGCGCCTGCCTGAAGTTAAATCCTAAAACCAGCCTTAAGCTGATAATCCCACCCAAGTGAATGGTAATTACACCCACCAGCATGGCAATTAAATATCTAATTAAAACCCTCTCGCCCTGATGCTTCTCTCTGGTAATTAAACCAACAACATAAGCCGCGGCAACAAAGCCAAAAAGGTACCCCCCCCTGGGGCCGAAGAGAATTCCCGGGCCAGAAGTGCCGCCGCTATAAACGGGAACAGCCAACCCAAGCATTATATAAGTTGCCTGGCTTAAAGCACCATACCTGGTTCCAAGCAGGGTTCCCGCCAGCAAGACAAAAAATACTTGAAACGTCAAGGGAACAGGTTCCAAAGGTACGGCGGTTATAGCGCCTATTGCCGTTAAAGCGGCAAACAAGGCTGCCAAAACCATTTTTTTAATATCCATGCCTCAACCCACCCTATCTTTAGAGCAATGTCACTTCTCCCGCCAAGTACGTTTCCTGCCTGCCGTCGGGCAAAGTTAAGATTAAGCCGCCCATATCGTTTATTCCTGAGGCGATGCCTTCAATCTGTTTATCCCCTTGCAGTAATAAGACTTTTCTGCCTAGGGTAATACCGTAACGGTACCAGAGTTTAAGTATCCTATCAAAGCCTTCTTCAAGAACCAGATAATAATAATGGGAAAAGCGGGCCAAGAA
>CAZYHL010000067.1:0-8987 GCA_964646795.1 uncultured Syntrophomonadaceae bacterium | reverse complement strand
AGATGGTCAAAATTAGCCCGGCTCTACTGGTCAAAATAAATCCGGCGTTGACAATATAGACTGGCTTGAAACGGATCAATGATGAACAAATTGAAGGTGTAATATCAAATTGGAGAAGTCGACTGAAGGAAATAGATTAGCTTAAATATACAAAGAGAGTATTTTATTCAAGTATACGGTCCTCTACTTTAGTTAAAACTTAATTACGATTCAACAATATATGTTGTTTCGTCTCTGAATATTGTACATAATACTTCTGATTCTACAATATATACTATAAGTATTCGCTTCGATATCGATTTCGAAGCGTTTCTTTTTCTGGAATATATTTCGAAATACCTACGTGTTTTAAAGGGAATAATTGGAAATATATACGTGATATTTGATTCTTGCAAAAAATTCGCTATAATGGAAACAATAGTATATAGTGTATGATTACATTATATCACTTTTCACTCATTTGATCCCCAAAAGGAGGCAAAAACATGAGAGCATGTCAACAAGAATTTCTCTTTAATTTACTAAGTAATTCCGAGAACGCTGTTATTCATTTTTCGAATTCAGATCGGAAACGAATAGGTAGGATTATTGCTTATGATACCTACACTATTATTCTTCTCGAAGAAAAATCAAATAAGCAAATCCTAATTCAGAAACAATCGATTTCCGAAATTGAGCCAGTCAATGAAGTTGTCCTTATTACTCCCAAAGAGGAGACACATGACAATTCTGTCGCGGACGATTGACGGCCTAAATATCGGATGCTGAAGATGAATTAAGCCCATATTCGAAGAGTGATTTTCATAAGCAGATGGGCAATTGAAACCTGCAAGCACGTGAGGTTTTTTGAAGCGGTGCTTAAAATCTAATCTTCACAGGATAATGCATTGGAGTATTGCCTGAAAGGGGGGCAAATGCAATCAGAGGTTCGTTTTTCAGTTTATGAACACACACTAATCATTAAAAATAATCTACTCGTAACGCGCAAGTTTATCGTGTTACGAGATATTGATAAGCACATTGTCGCTTGGACGAATTTCCATAAGTATCTTCATTCTGGCAAGTATCGTCTTGCTCGAAATATATCTGACGACGGAAACAAGCGAGCATATATGATTTGCAAACTTTTGAACTATGTCTTCATCGACAAATATCAAATCAAAAGACTAACGGATATTACGATTAAAATGGTAAGCGATTACCTCAATGATTACGGCTTGGGAATGTTACCAAATGATCCTCGCGAACGAGTCGAATCAACGGTAAATGTTTGTATTCGGTATGTGATCGATTTTTTAGAGAGTGTCATATCCGATAACTCCGGAAAATGCAAACTAAGAATCGGTGAATTATATAAAGAGGTCAGTGTCTATAATCCACGTAGAATGAAATCGGAAATCAAGCGTGTTCCTTCTTTTAAGGTTTTATACAGTTCATCGCCAAGGGAAATATTTCGCGACATTCCTGAAAGTGTATTTTCTATCCTAATGAGAGTAATCGCAGATAAACACAAGGATATACTAATGCTTGCTGCCCTGGGTGCGTTCGCGGGGATGCGCCCGTCTGAGTGTTGCAATGTCCGAAGAAATGACTCGCCGCTTGGTTCAGGGATTCGATTTGTTATATCTAACGGTGAGATTGTGGATATTATTATTGACCTAACTAAAGAAATTAATTTGCGTAGCGATTTAATCCGGGTGGGAAGAATAAAGAAAGAACGCACTCAAAGGGTGTATCCTGCATTCATTAATGCATTTTCTGATTGCTATCAGATATACATGGAGCATATGAGCAATCGAACTTATGAACCCGACTATGGAGCCTTAACAGTCAATAAACAAGGAAAGGCTCTAACATACAAGAACTACTATATGAAGTTTAGCGCCGCCATCAGAGATCTTATTCCAGAACTCATGTCCAGTAATGACCCGGAAGCTGTAAATTATGGGCACTTGCTACTCGAAAAGAAAATTGGTCCTCACATTTTCAGGCATTGGTTCTCCGTTAAATTAACTATTTGGGGCGAAGACATATCCGGACTCATGTATTGGAGGGGGGATAAGTCTCCTTTATCGGCGCTAACTTACTTGCAAAACAAAGGAGATTTAGAGAAACAACTCGAAAAAGTCAATAACGAGATATTTGATTATTCATTATGGAAAGCAGGTAAACAATTTACGAAATGATAGACCTGAAGAATTTTTCGTTGCAGATTAAAAAAAGACTTAAGAATGAGGATTCTGATTTTGAGTCGAAACTTATCGACTTTCTTGTCGCGAATAATTGGTTTGGGAAAAAGCCTGTTTCAAATGATGGTAGGGTAATGGTTGATCCGAATGATTTCGAACCTTTTATTAATAGAATCGATTTGTATATTACAAATTATAAGCTGAGCATAAAATCCAAAATTAATCATCTCTATTCAATCTTGAGTGAAAAACACTCGGATACCGCCAGCAAATTTAAAACGTTTTCTGATGAATTTGAATTGAATAGCAAAACGGTTTACTACCTCTTGGATTTTCTATTATATCGTTTAGATTCTGATGTTTGTTCAATGAAGGACGATACTATTCAAGAACTTCTTCAGTTCGCTTTTGAGGATTTGAATAAAGTATATGGCGATACACTAACTCAATTTTTAAGATGGCTTAAAGAAAAATTTAAGACCGGTTTCGTAAACGATTACTTCATGACAAAAAGGTCAAGTACAGATAATGGCTCATATGATGAAGAACAGTATCTTCATCTTCTCTACCTTCTTTTTAATAGAGACTATATTTCGGAAAACAACATGTATGTTCGTGCCGTGAAAGATAAGAACTATATAGATACTTGGCTCTTTTTATCGCTACATTTTCTTTGTGCTTTGAGAAATACTGACCTTATTCGAATACCTCATCCTAGGTTAACTATGACACCACAAGAAGTCATTTCAAAGATCGAAACAGGTGAATTTGCCGATGAAGATGCAAAACTGACTCTATACTCCATTACTTGGAGATTGACAGCATTACAGCTGATACCCAATAAAACTAAAAGGGCTACAGGTGTTTCTTCCATAAAGTTTTTTATTCCCGAATCTGTTCAAGTTCATATCGGAACTCTTTTTGCAATTGCTGAAGCCCATAGAGTATTGGCACGAATGTCGGATGAATCACCGCTTATTCGAGTTGTAAAAGATCATAAAAGAATCCATCGATATATGGGAAAAGAGATCGGTGATTTTTTCCTTGAATCAGATTTCAGCTCTCGAGCTGCAAATAAATCATACTTGCAGACTATAAATATGTTAACAGACGACATTCTCGAAAACGATGATGAATTTAATGTTAAGGGATATATTCTAGCCGCACTTGCCAGATCCCACAAAGGGAATTATGGCGAGTTTGCGAGAACAACAGCCGTCTATCTTAAAGATGCAAAATTAAGTAAGTTTACTCCTGAATTTGTTGCTAGAGAGTTATTTGAAAGGGGAGTACTATCATTCATAGCTTCGATGATGCTTAAAATAATCACTCAAGGAGAATATGACAAACTTCCTGTCAATAAACAGACGAAATTATTGAAACAACTTCAACTATCGCCAGGTGAGGTGGAAGGCATAATAACGTTATCCGAAAAATCCAAAGAACGGGCGATACGAACGGTTAGTTCGATTATGAAGCAGGGCATACGCAGGGAAGAATTACTTAATTGTCTGCACAAAATCGGGAATGGAAATGCGGTTTCGAAAATGGATGAGTGTCTATGCCTAGCAACTGCTATGAAGAAGACTTGTCCATATCCTTATAAAACGAATTGCATATCATGCGAATATGAAATTAGTACAAGTTCTACGCTGTTTTGGATGATTAGTGAATTCAATCGACTAAATAATCTTCAGATGAATTCGAAAGACAAGAAATTGAAGGATAAATATATCGCGATCATTAAGTCAACCGTTCTGCCATCAATGGATGAAATGCTTCAATGCGTCAAAGAAGAATATGGTGAAGAAGCATATGAAACACTTGTGAAAATGGTGGAGGTCAACTCTCGTGCATAAGAAGAATGAAAAGACAGAAAATATGTTCAATAAAGTATTACCCGTGCAAGGGTTCAAAAAAAGCCATATAGATGAAGCAATGAAGATATTTAAATCATATGTTAATCGCGGTGTCATTGTTGATAGTAATTATGATGACAATAGATGGCAGTGTACCGATGAATATTCAAATGTAGGTCTCGTTTTCTTATTAGATAGTATTTCCTATGCTCGATATTATCGTAGTATTTTTAATATGTCATGCAAACAATTTATAATTTATTTAAAATCATACGTTATTTTTCAAATGGGCATAATTGTCCTCAAAACATTGCAGTCTTTTCTGAATGATGTCCGATGCTTAATTAGTATGGCTCCAAGTGAAATATGCGATTCCGAGATAAAGGAACCATTCATCTTGCCTCATAGAGTAATTGATTTCTTGTCTATGCTACCAGAAAATTATGATCCGCAAGAATTTGAACAACTGACGAGTCAAATCGAAACACTGGCAGAAATCAAATATTCAAATGAAGAGAACAACCAACGCCAACTCGCCGGTTTTAATAGCTATTTCCTTTTTAACGATATAATCAACGATTTTTGGGAGAGCGAGATCACTGATGAAGAACGGCTGTTCTTCTTTCCGGTTTATTTGTGGTGGAAAGTAACCGGTGTAATACCTTTACGCCCACGCGAGTTTTTACTAACGCCTCGTGATTGTCTTTCTCAAAGAGATGGAGACTGGTATATCACACTTCGAAGAAATAATCTCAAAGGCTCAAACAAGAATATTTCATATCGGATTAAGGATGATTATTATTCTGTAAATTATATTATTCCGGACAGACTCGCAGTTGAAATTAACAATTATATTGAATTAACAAACCAATATGATTGTACGGAACTTGGAACATTATTAGTATCAGATACTCATTATTCTCATTGGCATCAATTCAAACGTACAAACAGCAGATTCTTCACATATATGAACCTATCGTGTGTTTTGCGTTGTTTTTTCAATGATGTTATTGAGAGTCGGTACAATATTGATGTTGTATATGATCGAACGGACACCCATTTAAAAGAAGGTCAAATTAGTTATTTGTATCTTGGAGATACAAGACACTTGTCTTTAATAAACATTATCGCTGAAGGAGGGGGGCCGGTTGTTGCAATGATGCTTGCAGGGCACGATAACATTGAGACTGCGTCCCATTACTATACAAATATTAACTCATTAATCGAATGCAACACATATAAAGAATATCGCAAGGTTCTAAACGGGAAAGTTTCATACTCACTTGCTAGAAGGAGAGTAGTACCGACCGAAAGCAAAGATTTTTCTGTGCTTGAAAACGGGGATATATGCCTTTCCCAGAAATATATACGCAATGATTATACGGATTGTATTGCGGTCTGTGGACCGGAAGGGGAAATAGGTTACTGTCCATCTTGCATGTTTTTTCGTCCACATAATGCTCTCTCGATTTCCGAAAGTGCGAAATTATACCAAAAACGATTAGAAGACGATTGTAATTACTTAACAAATATTGTCAATAAAGTTCGCATAAATAAAGGTAATTCCGAAGACATCATACAGGCTTTATACAGATTGCAGAGTAGTTGCTTTTCTTATCAACAATACTGTCATGAAAAATTGATTTCTGAAACGGAGATTAAAAATGGCGCGAAGACAAATAATTAACACAGATGTTCTGCTTGCTCTCATTGATAGGTTTGTTTTTGAAAAGTGTGAAGGGGATGTTAAGCAGTTAAAAATACCATTATTAGGAGATTTCGTTCGAGAAAACGGATATGAAGTTCAAGACTACTTGATACGACGCAATCAAGCCGCTCGCGATCACATTATGAGCCTAAAAAAAACGGATATAAATGAAGATATTCATAGAGTAGCTTCTTTTCGGAATATGGATTTTGATAGTTTCTTTCGTAAAAACCGGACAAAAGATAAGATTATCGTTGGTTTAAATGAACGTGATTCATATTATCGAGATATTGCATTATCTGCTAACAGAGCATATGAAGAATATGAAAAAGAAAAGAATGGTAACCAGACATTAAAGATAAAAATCGACGAACTATCTGATCAGTATTTCAAGGCTAAAGATGATCTGGAGCAAAGTGTGCTGGAAGCCCAAAAACTCTTACTTGAAAATAATAAGCTGCGTGAGATTGTAAAAAAATACGTTTATCCTGAGATAGCAAATGAATTGCTTCGAGATCAAGGTTTAATTAAAAACACATCTGCAATAGTCAATCCGACCATGCTCAAACAGGAAATTGTCACAGCTGATAAAGAGGCGGATGAAATTAAGACTAACATCATAAAAGTACTTTTTGATAGATTTGAATAAGCATCGAGGAGCATTTGATGACGGACGAAGAGATACGACTTATTAAGCAATCATGTGAAGGAAGACGTTTTCAGGAAACAAATCCCAATGCGTTTTCTGAATTGGTTCGTGTTTTTCATCATTCTGGCCTTGAACAATTGGATATCAGTGATCTTAGAATATCACCGCAAGTATTTGGTGAGTTTTTTTGTCCGACCGGAAAACATATTTATCATATATATATTATTCATCGATGTGATACGAGAATCGATAAAGGATGCCCTATTTGTTTCACATATGAACATACAACAAGACTAATAGAGACTAGACTTTCCGGAGTTTCTTTTCAGAAAATTATTCATGAAAGTCTTTTTCACTGTGAATTATGTGGTCGCTACAATTGGAGCAATAACAACGAGAATACTCTATATAATAAGATTTGCGAGTGTCATAAATATTCTAATACAGTAGCGAAGAATAACGATTTTCAATCATTTGCAGATGAATTTCCTGAAATAGCAAAAGAATATGAGGAAGCAGATAATATAATTCCGGCAGAGAAAATATCAGTTGAAAAGTCAATTGATAATAGAATTCTCGTAAACTGGAAATGCAAAAGCTGTGGTTGCATTTACTCAGCAACACTAAAAGAAAGAATCTTTGCGGGGAAGAGGAGTTGTGCTATTTGTAATCCACTCATGCAACTTCATGAAGATCAACCTAATCTGAAGAATAATATTGATTGGCCAATAAACAAAAAAAACTACACAAAAATCACGATGAGAAAAAGCACCGAGGTTGATTGGTCTGTATCAGAAGAATGGTCTCCTAATAATTCTCGAAAATCTGGCAGTTATAAAAATAATTCTCATAAAATAGTCCAATGGATCTGTACGGTATGTCACAGAGAATATGCTGCCACAATATATTCGCGTAACCATAACGACAAACTTTGTCCCTATTGTTATCCAAGTGATAAGACATTTCCGTATGTGAATCCTCAGGGTAATCAAAACATGAAGTTAATACTTGTATTAAAGAGCTTACTTGAAACGAATAAAAACCTATGCGCCGAATGGTCAAAAAACAATCCCCTGGGACCGGAAAATTTTGTAAAATCATCGGTGGAACAAGTGTTGTGGATTTGTCCGGCGTGTCATGGCGAATATAAATCTCCGATTAACAAACGCGAAGTCAATGATGGATCTTGCCCTTATTGTAGTGCAAATAAATCGAAAGCAATCAACAATGCTTCGCACAAAACAACTCAACACTCGCAAGATAAATTGTCGATAGAAATACGCACGGACATGGAAAGATATTTGCGCTCTCCAAATAGAGATGTCGGGTTCAGTTTCAATTCGTTGATTGACACTCATGAAGAGCTTTGTAAGGAGTGGTCAGATAGCAATCAGTTTGGTCCTGAGAACTACCTGAAATCATCAGAGGACGATGTTTTATGGATATGTCCAACTTGTCATGGCGAATATTCAAGCAGTATATATTTGCGCAGTGTAAATGATAATCTTTGTCCTTATTGTAATAATTATAAGCCGTTATTCGGTCTCAATTCATTAAGGGATACACATGAAGAGCTTTGTAAGGAGTGGTCATACAGCAATCAGCTTGGTCCTGAGAACTACCAGAAATCATCAGAGGACGATGTTTTATGGATATGCCCAATATGTCATGGCGAATATGAATCTCCCATTAGATTTCGCGAACTCAATGATTCATATTGTCCTTATTGTAGAGGTCTGAAAGTACTGTCCGGCTTTAATTCATTACCGGACACTCATGAAGAGCTTTTTAAGGAGTGGTCGAGTAACAATCCGTTCGGACCTGAATTATTGATGAAATCATCGTATGAAAAGGCTTTATGGATATGTCCAACTTGTCACGGAGAATATGAAGCACGAATAAAGGATCGCGAACTCAATGATTCATATTGTCCTTATTGTAGAGGTCTGAAAGTACTGCCTGGCTTTAATTCATTAAAAATAATGCATAATGAATTAATTTCCGAGTGGGATCAAACGAACAATTATTTGTTATTCGATCCGGATCAGATCGGAGAAAAAAACAATGAAAAGACTTGGTGGGTATGTAAAGAATGTGGATACCAATACAAAATGTCACCTCAGTTAAGAATATATATGGAGAAACGCAAAAAGATAACCTGTCCATTTTGTAATGGTTACAGACAAATGAAGTGTCATTTTTTATAAGTGTAAATCATATAACTCCTATGAATAATGTTCATATGGAGTTCATTAAGGAGAGAATAAAGTTCATTATCCAACAAATTCATTAATTTTTATTTTTGAGTTATAATGAGAATAAAGTTCATATATAGGCATTTATCAAAATAATTTTTTTTCTGTTATTCATTACACGTAAAAATCCATACAATTAAACAAAATGTATGTTTTGTTTAATTGGAAGGACTAAAATCGCTTGATTTGAGGGCCTGCTCACGAATTAAATAAATTCTTTCTTTTCCAGGGTCAACAACTGATCCCTTCCGGTCTTTCACATTAAGATCTTATTCGTATTTCGTGGATACATCGTTCTGATCCTGCGATTTATTTCATTCCCTTTGA
>CAZYHL010000066.1:0-9058 GCA_964646795.1 uncultured Syntrophomonadaceae bacterium | reverse complement strand
AACAAATGTTTGTGGTAAAATTGACATGAAATGGAAAGGGGATTAAAATGCTGGCCAATGTCAATACTTTTGCCTTGTTTGGCCTGGAAAGCTTTGCTGTCAGGGTTGAAGTAGATATATCGCGGGGGTTACCTGCTTTCAATATTGTCGGCTTGCCCGATGCGGCGGTAAAAGAAGCAGGCGACAGGGTGAGGGCGGCAGTCCGCAACAGCGGTTTTGAATATCCCGTTAAAAAAATAACCGTTAACCTATCACCTGCCTATTTAAAAAAAGAAGGTCCGCACTTTGACTTGCCGATCGCTCTGGGCATACTGGTGGCTTCGGGGCAGCTAAAAGGGGCGGCTCTGGCAGGCAAGGGTTTTATCGGAGAGTTGTCCCTAAGCGGCAGCTTGGGGCACGTTAATGGGGTTTTACCCATGGCTATAAAAGCAGGGGATATTGGTTGTGAAGGTATCTTCCTGCCGAAGGATAATGCGGCTGAGGCCGCCCTTGCGGGGAATATCGATGTATTTCCCGCAGCAACCTTGCAAGAGATTATTAAAATAACTCTAGCGGAAAATACGGTGCCTTATCGAAACACTGATGGAAGCGAAGCTCCGTCTCCCGACAGCATTGATTTTTCCTGGATAAAAGGCCAGGAAAGCATAAAAAGGGCATTGCTGGTGGCAGCGGCGGGAGGTCATAACATTTTGATGGCAGGGCCGCCGGGTTCCGGGAAAACAATGCTTGCCCGTTCCCTGCCGTCAATACTTCCGGAAATGTCTCCGGAGGAATGCTTGGAAGTAACGAAAATTTACAGCGTGGCGGGGCTTTTAAAAACAAGAAAAACCCTGATTAAAACCAGGCCTTTTCGCAGCCCTCATCATTCAATTACAGGACCGGCATTGATCGGTGGCGGGAGATTGCCCCGGTGCGGCGAAATTTCCTTGGCTCACAACGGAGTTTTGTTTTTAGACGAAGCAACGGAATTTAACCGGTATGTCCTGGAGGTTTTACGGCAGCCGTTGGAAGAAGGTTGTGTAACCATTGGGAGGGCCCGGGGGAGCGTTACATTCCCGGCAGCTTTTTCTTTGGTCATGGCCATGAATCCGTGTCCGTGCGGCTATTACGGCTACAGCCGCTGCAGCTGCACGGATGGGCAGATACAGCGTTACAGGAGTAAAATATCCGGACCTCTTCTTGACAGGATAGATATTTTTATGGAAGTGCCTCCCGTAAGCTACGAAGAATTATCTGAAACCGCAGGAGGTCAGACATCGGCAGCATTAAGAAGGATAGTGGCAAAGGCCAGAGAAACGCAGCGAAGGCGGCTTAAAACACAAGGGAAATTTTGCAACGCTCAGATACCTGTCGCTCTAATAAAAAAATATTGTCAACTGTCTCGGGAAGCAGAGAGAATTCTGGCGGAAAGTTATAAGGGCATGAAATTAAGCGCCAGGTCCTTCCACAGGATTTTGAGGCTTTCCCGCACGATAGCTGACCTTGACGGAAAAGCACATATTGAAGCGCACCACCTTTTGGAAGCTTTGCAGTACCGTTTGGAGAAGATAAAGACTTTAAGCTGAAATACGCTTATTATTATTTTTTAGAATACGAAGGAGGGATACTCATGGCGGAGTATATTCAATCTCTTGAAGGGATTGGAGAACTGGCAAAAGAACATGCTTGTTTGCTGGGAGATTTTGAGCTTAGTCAGGCGGCGGAGCTTTTCACTCTTTTTGGAGAACTGGGCGGCTTTCCCGCTGCTGAAATACACAGCTACCGGGACAGACATTTCCGGAAAAAACAAGGAAGCCTGAGCCTTGGGCAGCGGCAAAGAAAAAAAAGAATCCAGACAGTAAGGGAAAACAGTGAGCCCTACCGTAATTTTTCTCCGGAATGTAAACCTGTCTCATTGTTGGCAACTTAAGAAAGTTTAAAAGACAAAGACTGGTTCATGCTTTGATTAACCCTGTTTAAAATTACTGTCTGGATAAAAAAGTGTCCCTGCCGGGACACCAGGAATGATTATCTGTCTTGCGGTGGATAAGGAGGCCAGCCGGGTTCATAGTCCGGGCAGATAAACTCGACTTCCTCGCAATCAGGTGGCTGCGGACAAAAACCATAAGCGGGAATCATCAGTTGTACGTGGGCAAATAGTTTTAAGAGAATTAATTTGCCGACACAGCAGATTATCTTGGAACGGAAAAGGGACGAATTATTATCAGTGTTGACCAGACTGTCATTGTATGGGTCCAGATCTTTTACTTTATCAACAAAGCATTCAAGGCACTCCAGGTATATTTCGCATTTTTCTTGGAGTCCCTCTTCTCCTGCTCTGCTTAAGAAGAATGTTTTTTCTTCATCAATAATTTTCTCTACTATTTCCGAAGCGCCGTTTTCGAAGATAAGACGGGTTCGGATGCAATAGCAAAAGACAACCTTAATCCTGCCGGTATTAACCGGAATGCATTCTACGGATAGAAGCTTAACGCCTAGACAGATGGCATCCGTTACTATTGATTGCCTGTCAACCACTATCTTAACTTCATTGACCTGAATGTTTTTGCATTCCTGATATATTTTATCTACCTGGATACAGACGATTTCAGTGGGGGGGGGGCAGCCGTAAACCGGGTCGCAAGCGCCGGGTCTGATATCATTCCCTCCTGAGGAATCCGGACAATTTTTTTTCATTATTTTTCCTCCTTTCATGGTTATGTAGAAAGAATTAGGGTGCTTTCTTAGAACATTATATGCCCGCCTTTTAAAGGTGTGATATATGAGACGAATAATCCGTCCTAACTGAAGCATTCTTTATTTTTAACGACATATATATAGTATGATGAGATTTTTGAGGGAGGTGACTTAAGTGGATATGTTTAATAGGATGCTATCAGAACCGCTGATTATATCCTGCCAAAGAGACAGGAAGATGATCAAACCCCTAGATGCTAAAACGCTGGCTGTTATCAGTGCCGCCGAGTCGGAAGATGGCGAGACGATTAATACGACCATAACCTTGGAAAAAGGCATTATGATGTTTGACTGCGTGGTCATAAAAGACAACTCTGTTTTTCTGGTGATTGTTGATGAAAATAATTATCTACAAGGCTATCATTTATGGGAGGACAAAGCTGTCAAAGCTTTTGGTCCTGTCTCTTTACCGGGAAGGATTAATTCTTTAGCTCTAGCGGCGGGTTCGGAAAGGGAAATACATCTTTTTTTTGCGACAACAAAGCTGGGTATGTCAAGCTTGCTCCAATATAAGTTTGATGGGAAAATGCTGGAGTTTATGGCGGAACTGGAAAAGGGGAAAGGGGGGTTTTTTGCCCTCAACTGCGTAAGCGATTTTTGGGGAGGCATTAATCTCTTTTACCTCACAGTCGTAAAAGGAGTAGCTGTAATTAAACATAAATATTATCTGCTTTTAAACAAGCGTTGGAGTCCATCGTATACCATAACGGCCAACAATTATAATACCCGCTGCTATAGCGTAACGAGAGACAAGAAAAATAACTTTTATGTAGCTTTAATCCAGGAAAGGGAAGAGGAGGTTCTGTGTTGCCTGAAAAGAGAAGCAGGAGGCTGGCCGGAAGGAGGCTGGCAAAGGGAACAAGAAATTGGCAGAGGCAATTTTCTGGGTGTTCCTGTCATAGAATACGGTGAGGATCGGAGATTAACGCTGCTGGTTAGAGAAGGAGAAGAAGCGCGTATTTATACCTGGACGGACGGATATTATAACAGCATAAGTACGGAAACATTGCCATGGAAAACGGCATCTTTATCTAGACACAGGACTCTTTTAGGGAATGAAAGCGAATATATTTCATTAGAGTTTGTTAAGAAGGGCTTGTTTAGGCAGGAAAAGGAAAAGGATGTGTTGGAGGCTCAAGAGGAAAATGTGGTTTATGTTACGGAAAAAAGAGAACAACAAGATAGTAATAGAAGCGACGAAGTATTCCTCAAAAAAGCCTTTCAAATCATGCAGGTTAAAAACGAACTTGAAGATAACTTAAAAAGAAAAGAAAAGTCTTTTGCACGCATTTCCAAGCAGTACGAAGAGCAAATAGCGGTTTTGCAGGAGCAACTGGCTGCCCAAGCTGCCAAGAATAAAAGTATTGAAAGTAAATTGAACAAGCAGGAGGCCAATGCCCTGACCTATACGGCGGAGTTGAAAAAGAAAGAGAGCGAGCTGGCAGATTATAAAAAAGAAGCGGAAGAAATAAAGGGAACGGTAAAAGAAAGGGAAAAAGAAATTCAGGCACTTAAGACGGCCTTGGCGGGAAAAGAAAGCGATATCTTATTTTTGATGAAGCAGATGGAAGAGAAGACCGGCAATAAAGGGATATGGCGCAAACTAGGCAAGTTGTTCCAGGATAAATAGGGATAACTCTCTGGCCTTCAAAAGAAAAGGAACAAAAATTAGGCTAAAAAAATTGCGATATTACCTGAACCGGTGGCGGATGGGGTATTATGCCTAAGAAGTAATTTTGTTTTATTTGCGTAAATAAAGGGTTTTATCCTCTTTTAGCGAATAAAGACTATATTTTTCAAGAGGAGCCCAAAGTGATGATAGACAAAGAAAAGATTGAGAAAGCCGTTGTTATGATTCTGGAAGCTGTCGGGGAAGACCCGCACCGGGAAGGTTTGAAGAATACTCCTAAAAGAGTTGCTAAGATGTATGAAGAAATATTTCAGGGCCTTCATCGAGACCCCAAAGAACATCTAAAGACTTTTTTTGAGGAAGACAAACATGATGAGATGGTTCTTGTAAAGGATATTTCCGTCTATTCCATGTGCGAACACCATCTTCTCCCTTTTTACGGCAAGGCTCATGTAGCATATATTCCTGCCGGAGGCAGGATAGTCGGCTTGAGCAAGCTTGTCAGGGTTGTTGACGAGATTGCCAGAAGACCTCAGTTACAAGAACGGATAACCAGCACCGTTGCCAACACCATCATGGAAGTGTTAAGGCCGGAGGGAGTGCTGGTGGTTGTTGAAGCGGAACATCTCTGCATGTCTATCAGGGGAGTTAATAAGCCGGGTGCCCTAACAGTGACCTCTGCAGTCAGAGGCATATTCAGGCGCAATCCTGTTTCCAGGCAGGAGGCCTTTGACCTGATTAACGGGAATTAAGATGGAAAGAGTTAATAAGATTGTTCAGGATCCGTGTTATCAGGACTATCTGGTTAAGATAGCCGCGCTGGAAGAGAAAAGAACCTACTGCCGCCATGATTTCCAGCATTTTGTTGCTGCGGCAAGAATAGCCTACCTGACTTACCTGGAAGAAGGCGGGACAGGCCTTAGCAAGGAAGTAATTTATGCGGCGGCACTCTTGCACGATATCGGCCGTCTCAGCCAGTATGAGCAAGGAAGGGAACATGAGTTTGCAGGGGCTGAACTCGCAGCCCCTATTTTGGCACGAACAGGTTTTTCAAGGGAAGAAAGCAGGGAGATTTTAACGGCGATAAAAGAACACGGGTTTGAAAGCAAAGAGAGACTGTCTACTCCCTTAGCTTATTATTTGTGGGAAGGAGACAAAAAAAGCCGGCTGTGTTTTATGTGTAAGAAAGAAGGGTGCCGCAGCAAAAAAACGATGCCGCATTTCCTTATGTTTCAAGTTTAGAAAGGGGAACGCCATGAACAGGATGCTTGTATTGGGGAAATATAAGCTGCCTTTAGGAAGACGGACTTTGATTATGGGGATTTTGAATGTCACGCCGGACTCTTTTTCCGACGGGGGGGAATATACAGACCTGGAATTGGCACTGGAACAAGGGATAAAAATGGCCGAACAGGGAGCGGATATAATTGATGTCGGCGGGGAATCCACGCGTCCCGGGCACAGCCCTGTAACGGCGGCGGAAGAGTTAAAGCGGGTTATACCTGTGGTGGAAAAACTGGCCAAGGCCGTTGATGTGCCTGTATCAGTAGATACGTACAAAGCCAAAGTTGCCGAGGCGGCCGTTGGTGCGGGCGCTCTGATGATTAATGACATTTGGGGTTTAAAGAAAGATCCCGACATGGCGGAAACCGCCGCACGCTTAAAGGTGCCGGTATGCTTAATGCATAATAGGCCGGTGGCGAAGTACAATAACCTCATCATCGATATGCTGGCGGACCTGCAGGAAAGCATCAATATCGCCTTGAATGCCGGCATTGAAAAAGAAAAAATTATCATCGATCCTGGTATCGGGTTCGCCAAAAACTTGCAGGAAAGCCTGGAAGCCATGCGTCATTTAGAGGAATTTAAGAAGCTGTTGGGGTATCCTGTGCTGCTGGGCACTTCCCGGAAATCCCTTATCGGGAAGACTCTGAACCTGCCTGTTGGGGAAAGGCTGGAAGGGACGGCGGCGACGGTGGCTTACGGTATAACCATGGGGGTGGATATAGTGAGGGTGCATGACGTTATGGTGCAAAAGAGGATTATTGACATGACAGATGCTATCGTGACAGGCCGTTACGATGAGCGCTGATAAAATAATCCTGCGGGAGCTGCGTTTTTATGGATACCATGGTGTTTTTGAAGCAGAAAGGAAAATAGGGCAGGAATTTATTATTAACCTGGAAGTAAGCCTGCCCCTTAAAAAAGCCGGACTTACGGACCGGTTGGAAAATTCCTTGGACTATGCCGGCGTATATGATACGGTAGGTGCCATTGTTACGGGAGAGCCCTTGCTGCTTCTGGAAACCTTGGCGGAAAGAATTGCCGCAGCCGTGCTGGCTAATGAATTAGTCGAAAGCGTTGAGGTCAGGGTAAGAAAACCAAACCCACCCCTGCCGGGGATTACCGGAGGTGTAGAAATATGCATTTGCAGGAAGAAGTAATTTGTTACATCGGGATGGGATCCAACCTGGGCGACAGGTCTAAGAACCTCGAAAGCGCGGCGGCTATGATGGATAAAATAGAAGGAACAAGGCTGGCCCGGTTTTCTGCTGTTTATGAGACTGAGCCTGTCGGATTTAAAGAGCAGGGTTATTTCCTGAACTGTGTCGCCGAAATATTCACCGTATTGCCCCCGCGAAGATTGCTCGCTGAGCTCAATAACATCGAGAGCCTTTTGAAAAGGGAAAGGCTGATACCCCTGGGGCCAAGGACGATTGATTTGGATATCCTGTTTTACGGGCATAAGATAATTCATGAGCAGGAAACATTGATTGTGCCCCACCAACGCCTGACGGAAAGGTTTTTTGTTTTGGTACCCCTGGCCGAGCTGGCCCCTGATTTGATTCATCCTGAAACGGGAAAAAGCATGTCCCGGCATCTGATAGAATTAGGGCCTCCGACAGGGATAGAAAAGTATTGTTTATTATAAAAATTAAGTTAGCATTATTTCATTTTTCTATTAAAAATCCAGCCTTCAGCGCCAGGAATAAAAATATTATTATAGCAAGTTTGATGAGATAAAGTTGCTTTGGAAGGAGAACCGGAAATGATAATTGGCGCCCATATTACAATAACTAAAGGGTTGGATAAGGCTTGTTTGATGACAGAGGAAATAGGCGGAAATGCCTTTCAGTTCTTTACCAGGAATCCCAGAGGAGGCAAGGCCAGGGATATTGACAAGGTTGAAATTGAGCTGTTTGCAAAAAGCAAGGAAGAGAAAGGCATTTTCCCGGCTGTGGGACACCTTCCGTACACGGTCAATCTGGCGGCAGAAAACGAATCCACCTATGCCTTTGCCGGCAGTATTGTGGGAAAGGACCTGGAACGGGCTGAGGCGGCAGGTTTTGATTATCTTGTTGTTCACCCGGGCAGAAACAAAGATAGGCAAGCAGGGCTAAAAAAAATGATATTGCTGCTGGAAGAACGATTAGCTGCTTATAATTTTAAAAAAACCATGCTATTGCTGGAGAGCATGGTGGGAGGGGGAACGGAATTAGGTACCCTGGAAGACCTTAAAATTACCCTCGACTTTTTCAACAAGCACGAGGGCCTTGGCATCTGCCTTGATACCTGCCATTTATTTGCGTCGGGCTGGGACTTGAGGAAAAAAAGCGAGGTAGATAAACTGGTCGGCTTATTGAACGATTATTTCGGCCTTAACAGAATAAAATTAGTGCATTTGAACGATTCTTTATTCCCTTTTAAGAGCTATAAAGACAGGCATGCCCCTATCGGCGAAGGGCATCTTGGTGACGAGGGGATAAGGAATGTGGCCGGCAATGAATTCCTGGGAAATTTGCCTCTTATCCTGGAAACCCCTGTTGACAATTATCTTGAGTACGGTAAGGAAATCGAGAGAGTTAATAATCTCTTATAATGAATAAGGCCTTAGGAGGAAGAGAAGCATGGATAAGGTATTATTGATTTATAATCCCGTGGCGGGCGTAGGTAATTTCAATAATATCTTTGATTCTATTGTTGAACATTTACAAAAAAAGGAGACCGCGGTGCTGGTTTTACGGACTCCTTTTCGGGACGAATACTTATTGCGGCTTTTAGAAGAAGGGATTAAATCAATCCTGGTGGCCGGTGGAGACGGGACTCTTAATCTGATTGTAAATGCGCTGTTGAAAAGCGGTTGCCGAGTTCCCGTTTACTTACTTCCTGCCGGGACCGCTAATGATTTCGCTTCTAACATCGACATTTTAACTGTGGATGCTGCCCTAACCTTATGGGAGCAAGGAAAGACCTTTGCCGTGGATGTCGGAAAAATAGGCGGGTTGTATTTTATCAATGTGGCTTCCGGCGGCCTTTTTACGGATGTAGCTCATAAGGTGGAACAGCGCCGCAAAAACAATCTGGGAAAAATTGCTTACTATCTCCAGGGATTCGCTGAAATACCTGCTTTGAAGGCAATAGATATCCAACTCAAAGCCGAAGGAAGAGAAGTATTTTCCGGAGAGGCCTATCTTTATTTATTTCTCAACGGCAAATCTGCCGGAAGCTTTAAATACTTGGCTCCCGGTGCTTCGGTAAACGATGGTTTATTGGATTGCCTTATTTTCAAGAAATGCTCTCCCGCCGAGTTTTTCAACCTTTTTATCAAAGTTTTAAAAGCTAAGCATCTTGATGATAAAAATGTTTTTTATTGCCGGTCTTCTTCTTTTACCTTACAGTCTGCCTCAATTA
>CAZYHL010000065.1:0-9125 GCA_964646795.1 uncultured Syntrophomonadaceae bacterium | reverse complement strand
TTTTTTGCATATAAAAAAATAAAGGGGATATATTATTAACAGAGCAAGGTTGAGTCTTCTCCTTAGACAATCAGCTTCCTGAATTAAGGATTAAATATGCTGATGAGAAGCCTACCTTGCTCCTTTATTTTTTACACCGGTTATTAGTTTGTTTTTGCTTTCTTCAAAAAAACTTTTCTTTTTAGCTTTACGGCGCCGTGGGGGCAGAGTTCCTGACAGCAATAACAACGGATACAGCCGTTATAGCGGATTGATGCCTTATTGTCTTTCACCTCGATCACCCCGGGAGGACAGCATTCGACGCAAACCCTGCAGCCCCGGCACTTATCGGCCTGTATGTGGGGATAGGGAACGATAAATTTTCTCAAAAAGCCGGCTAGTACAGGAGGGAAGAGTCCCCCTTCCAGCCTTGAAGTGCCGCTAACCTGCTTAAAACCCTTGACCCGCAGATCTTCAAAAGAGTCTCCCAATATTTCAATATCCTTCAGGTCAGCCTTGCCCAGGCCCGCCGCCGCAGCGTTCATTAAATGAGGCACTTCTTTTATTTTAATGCCTACAAGGGCGCAGGCAACGGCATCGGCAGCAACAGCGTCCTTACTTATAAGCATAAAGCCCGTATTGCGGGGGCTGCCTCTGCGCGGTCCCTCACCTTCCATGGAGACAATACCGTCAACCACAGCCAGGGACGGTTTTACCACCCCCAGTAAGTCCGCCAGCATCAAATTAAAATCTGCCAACCTGTGGTAACGCAGATGGAACTCTGCCTTGGTCCGGCCGGGTATGCAGCCAAAAAGATTCTTGACCGCTCCCGTATAACGAGTGAGTTTATGTGTTTTCAGCCGGGCCACACTGACCAGGATATCCTTCTCCACGACGGCTGCAGCTAAAGGAAAGGATTTGCATATCCGTCCTTCCGGGTACTTAACCTCCCTTTTCCCTTCCAAGTTAATAAGGGGCACATTGATTTTTTTCAATGCGCCCGCCAGGCCGCTGGAGGCCGCAACTATACCGGCGGAGCCTAAACCGGGACTGTCGCCTACTGTTACTTCTCCCCCCATCGTTAAAACCAGGGAGGCTGCCGTTGAAACTACCACCGGATGGCTGACGACAGCCGCGTCAACAGAGGATGGGGCTAGGAGGTTGGGCTTTAAAAGCACTTTTTTGCCCTCAAAAAAAGATTTATCCACTTCCAACAAAGCCAAACCCCTGGTCAGGGCCTCACTGACTTTATCTTTGCTATAATCCGGGACTTTTAACAGGGCTACCTTAACCATGCGTTCCCCTCCCTAAAATTTTCGACATCAATATTTTACCACAGTGGGGCAGTCCTGCAAAATAAAGCTGCTTCTTTAAAAAAGTTAAGACAAATTAATACTATTTGCGCTGCCTTTGTGATATCTTGAAAACAGAAGCGTTTTGGGGAGGAATAGCTATGAAAAAGGCAAAATACCCAGCCCTTCTTCTGCTGCTTCTTGTTTTGGCCGGCGCCTTCTTTTACCTGCAAAACTGCCGTCGCCGGGATCTGGAAGAAACAGCCGCCGCCTTTATAGCTTCCCTTAAGGACGGGGATCTGGAAACAGCCGCCGCATATCTTGATATGCCCGACCTGGAAAAAGAAACCCTGCTTAAGGCCTTCTTGTCGGAAGGTATCTCCCTTGTCTCCCTGGAAGATATCAAGCACAACGGGACGAGCGGGACAGCCCGGGTCATGATGGATATCAAGGGAGAGCGGCGGGAAATAGAGCTAAGCTGCGTGTATGCGGCTAAAAATTGGAAAATTGTATCTTTCCCCAGAATAGAATTGCTGCACAACGCCTATCTGGCAGAAATAGAAAGCGGCGCTGATTATCTAACCTATTTTTTTCAACTTGACGGCGGGACGGCTTCCTACCGGAGCAGCCTTGCTTTACCAGCGCCCGAAGTCAATTCCCTGGTAGAAGCCGTAGTCATGGAAGGAGAGCTTATTTACCTGGAAGAGCTGCCTTCTTTAAAACTGGCAAAAATTCTAGCCCGGGGTGACGGCTTTCTGGAAGACATCAACCACGGCCGCCTTCCGGTGGAAAATGAAGCCCCCTTTTACTACCCCTTCGACGAGGAACTTGAACTAAGGCCTGACGGCGTCATTCCGGGTCTGGAAGACGTCAAGGCCTACCTGCGGGACGGGTATATCACCGGCCTCGTGGCAGGCAAAAAATTTATTCCCTGGAAAATCAGGGTATTGCTGAACAAGGAAGGCTTTACCGGCATAACCCATACAACAGTCATGGCCACCGGTACTGCTGCTTTTATCTTAACGGACTTCAAGGAAGGGAGTTCCTTCAGTTTCAAAGCGGGGCAGGAGCTCACCTTTACTCCCGGAGAAAAAGGCATCGAAGTAGCCTTGCCCGGGGGAGAAATTAAGACTTTTACTTCCCGTCTTGAACTTCGCCCCAAGGAAGAAAAAGGTAAAATTAAAATCCTGTCCTTTAAACGGGGGAGCGGCAGCAGCGCCTTTGCCCCTGAGTACAGGGGCAGCCTGGAAATTGCCCTGCACGGGGAAAACCTGCTGCTGGTAAACGAACTGCTGCTGGAAGAATACCTTTATGCCGTGGTGCCTAGCGAGATGCCTCTCCGCTTCGGCTTGGAACCTCTTAAGGCTCAAGCTGTCGCTGCCCGGGCTTATGCCCTGAAAGCCATCCTGAGGAGCGGCTACGGCAGTTTCGGCGCCCATGTAGACGACAGCGTCAACAGCCAGGTTTACAACAACATCCCTGAATACGCCTTGACCACTAAAGCCGTCCAGGAAACCACCGGTCTTGTGCCTTTTTACGGCAACAGCATTATTGATGCCCGCTATTTTTCTACTTCCGCCGGTTATACCGCTAATTACCACGAAGTGTGGGAAGACAGGGATACGCGGGCTTTCCCCTCCGACCCTGTTCCTTACCTTTGCGCCGGCTCTCAATTGGTAGATATGGAACTTGACTTTTCCCATGAGGATAGGCTGCGGGACTTTTTTGACCGGGAAAATTGGTATGCCTACGACTCCTCCTCCCCTTATTTCCGCTGGGAAACAACCATGACCCGGGAGGAACTGGAAGCCACCATCAACGCCAACCTGGCGGAGCGCTCCCGGGACCAGGGGGAATTCATCCTCACCCTTATTGACGAAAATTACTCCGCCCGGGAAATCTCCCCGGACCCCTTGGGGAAACTTATCGACCTTAATATTATCTCCCGGGGAGAAGGAGGCAATATTACCGCTCTGGAGCTAATCGGTGCAAAAGGCTCTTACCTGATTAAAAAAGAATATAATATCCGCTTTCTCCTGCGCCCCGTCCAATATCTCCAGGGTAAAGGCCCCATTTTGCTGCAAAGAATAGACGGCTCCGTCCTGGAGGATTACACCATCATGCCCAGTGCCTTCTTTTACTGCCAGCTAACCAGAGACCAGGCGGGAGATATTCAAAAGGTTACTTTTCGGGGAGGCGGAAACGGCCACGGGGTAGGGATGAGTCAATGGGGCGCCTTCGGCATGAGCCAGCTGGGTCATTCTTTTGAGAGCATCTTAAAACATTATTATCCCAAAACGGAACTCTGGAGCATTTATGCTTGGTAATCCTGCCGGGCAAGCTTTTCGTAATCAGCCGGCGTATCGATATCCTTCAAAATGCCGGGGCAAGAAGTCTCGACACTCAGAACTTCAGCGGCAGGCACTTGTTTCAGGATACCACGGCCGCCCCTGTCACCTTCAAGGGTCATCAGCAGAGGCCAGGTACGCCGGTCAAAGAGAACCGGATTTCCCTCCCGCCCGCGCCAAACGGGGTAAGTGACCTGATTAAGATACAAATTGTAACTTTCAATTAAAGCATCCAGGACTTTCCCCGGAACAAAAGGCTGATCCGCCAGCATAAACAATGCCCCCTGAGACAAAGGCGAAACAGCGGCTAGTCCTGCTTTGAGGGAACTGGAAAGCCCTGCCGCCCACCGGCTGTTTTCCACAATTTTGTATGCCCTGCCCCGCAGGCCGGGCCAGCCGGCAGGCGGCGCATAACCGGGCTGTACCACAAGAATTACTTCTTTAAAGCCGGCCTCCGCGACATGCCGCAGGGTTTCTCCCAGAACTGTGCTTTGGCTAAGCGGCAGGGAAAGCTTGTCCGCCCCCATGCGTGAAGCCCCCCCCGCAGCCAGAACAATACAGGAAACTAAAGGCAGGCCTTCCGTTTCATCTTTCTCTGCGGTTAAAGAAAAAGTAAACCTGACCGGGTTTTCTTGCCGGGCAGCCGTAAAGAGCAGGCAGGAAGGCTTTTTTGCAGCCTGCTTCATCAGCCCGGTAAATTTCAGTACGGTTTTAACCTCCGGGATAAGATCCGCTTTGTTAATTACTGCCGCAACCCTGGCAGAGGGGGCCTGTTTTCCCCCCAGACAAACCATCTGTTCCAACACTGCCGTAAGGCTTTCCTCATTAAAAACACTGCCGGGGGCAAGCCCCAGCAATGACTGCAGCTTTTGAGGGCGGTGCACCTTGCCCGCCGTAAGCTCCAGCCCCAGGGCGTCAGCGCCCAGGACAGGGATAATCAGCCGGGAGGCCTCAGGCAGCACCGGCTCGTAGGCAGCATAACCCTTGATGGGCATCCCCGCCGCTCCGTCCGCTTCCACCAAAAAATAGTCACAGTAGCCTCTGCCGCCAAGAGTAAAAAAAAGCTGCTCAATCCAGCC
This sequence comes from uncultured Syntrophomonadaceae bacterium, assembly GCA_964646795.1. Lineage (GTDB taxonomy): Bacteria > Bacillota > Dethiobacteria > PWVN01 > PWVN01 > CAZYHL01. The sequence goes on along the minus strand of CAZYHL010000065.1, from coordinate 4,427 downwards.
GGGAGGAATCCCCTGCAGCTTAAGGCTGGGCAGCAGACCCTGAGCCAGATAAACTCTTTTCTCTTCCGGGAGGAGTTTCGTTAATCCTTCCAGAGCTTCCGAAAGGCTTCCGGCTGTCACACCCTTTATCCCCTGCGGCTTGAACATTTTGGTGGTGGTGGTGCTGACCACCCTGAAACCAAGGGATACCAGCTCGCTGCCCAAAGCGTTTATAAGACTGGTTTTGCCGCCGGCCCCGTAGAAAGAAATAATTCCCTGCGGAGGTAAATCCAGGGCCCTTGCTATGCTTAAGAGCTTCATTTTAAAAGCTCCCTTCACCAAAATACCGGTTAAATAGTTTTTCCTGCAGTTCCGTAAGCTCCCGGCGGAAATCTCCGAAACACCTTACCAATTCCCTTCCCTCTTCCGTCAGGACGGAGCCGCCGCCCCTTTCTCCTCCAGCCTGCCGGTTTAAAAGCGGGAAGCCCAAATTTTTTTCCATAGTGTCAAGGAGCCGCCAGGCCTGGCTGTAGGACATGCCTATTTCCGCCGCCGCTCCTTTAAGGGAGCCGGTTCTCTGTACCCTGACCAAAATATCCAAAGGCCCGTCACCAAAAACCTTGACACCTTTTTTTTCTAACCATACCTTGCTTTTAGGTTTGTAAAAATTATTTTTCATAACGTACCTGCTGCAGTTGAGCCATAATGCTCAAAGCTAATTCCATGGGGGTATCCCCGCCTATGTCCAAGCCTATCGGCGCCCGGACTTTCCTCAAGGCTGCCGCGGAGACTCCCTTCTCCTCCAGGTTCCGGAAAACCAGCTCCACCTTCCTTTGGCTGCCGATCATGCCGATATAAGCTGCCGGCTTGTTTACCACAGCATGGAGGGCCTCCTCGTCACAGGCATGCCCCCGGGTAACAATAACCAGGTAAGTACGCCGGTTTATTTCCATAGCGCCGAGGCAGTCAACGATATTCCCCACTTCCAGCCGGTCGGCCGCGGGGAACCTTTCCTCATTAACAAACTCCTGCCGGTCATCAATAACCGTAACACTGTAGCCCAGGGATTTGGCCAGGGGGCAGAGGCATTTGGAAATATGGCCGCCGCCCGCGATTACCAGCTTCGGCCCCATGGCAACGGGTTCGATAAAGACGGAAATCCTGCCGCCGCAAACCATGCCTATGCTTGCTGCATCCTCATTGTTTAAGGTAAAACCTGAAAGACGCGCCCTGCCTGTTTCAATAACCTCCTGAGCGGCTTCTATAACCAGCGCCTCCAGGCGGCCGCCCCCGACAGTGCCTCTGGTGCTGCCGTCCCGGTAAACCAGCATCTTGTTCCCCACTTTGCCCGGAGTGGAACCGGAAGCATCAACTACGGTAACCAGGGAAACAGGCGTATCCTTTTTTAAGCAGTCTAAAACAGCAGTATAGATCTCTTCCATTTAATCAGCCTCCTTACCCTAAAAGCAGCCTTTGAATGAACAGACCCAATCCAACAACGCCATCAATTTAGCTGCAGCAGAAAATGCATGGCGGCTTCCAGAACACCGCCGCCGACAGCTCGAGCTTTATCGGATATGGTATAGCAGTCCGCTTCTTCTCCCCTGGGATCTATATCCCCCACCTTCATGCCTTGGGGAACCTTTAAGCCGGGGAAAAGCAACCCCCGCACCATGCCGTCAATCCCCGCCAGAAGCGGCTCCTTATTCACTTCCGCAATCTTGGCTCCTTTTTTGACCAGGTCTCCTATTTCTTTAAACGGTTTAAAAATCCCTGCTCCGGGAGCACGCAGAAGCCTTTCCCGGCTATAGCCGGCTATTTCTCCCGGAGTACCGGTATTGGGAGCGGCTTCACCAAAATAAATTACCTTGCCCAGATTATGCCCCCGCTTCGTTTCCACAACAGCGTGGACATCCCTTCCCGCCGTAAAACCCGGGCCTAAGCCGATAACTACCGGCGCATCCCCGAGAAACGTGCCCGTATTTTTTTTGGCCATAATGGCATCAACCATAACAGCCGGTTTCAAATGCTTTATCGCCTCTCCCTCCGGGTCGGTGATAACAGGGATAACCCCTTCCTGCAGAAAGCCTTCGGCCTGCTCCCAATGAACAGCCGTTCTGCCCTTAACCCCTTCAATTTCTATTTCCCCCTGTTGCACCGCAGCGGCAAAAGCAACTGCTCTTCTTACCACCAGGGGCTGCGGCAGCTCCAAGATAATGACGGCAAAACCGAACCGGTGAAGACGGTGAGCGACACCGCTGGCCAGGTCCCCGCCTCCCTTTATAACTACCTTTTTAAAATATTTTTTAACCATAACAATCCTCCTGCCCAACCCTTAAAGTATGCTTCTTAATTCGCCGAGGCAGGTAAAAAAACCTCCCGCGGCTGAACCGCATTAAAAGCACGGTTTCTTCCCTTGTGGCAATCCCTTAATTTAAGTATAATGAAAATAACACTTTAAAGGGAGAGGGAACATTGCTGATACGTAAAGCTTGTCTTAAAGACGCTGATAATATTTATACCCTTATAAAACACTACGCGGACCAGGAATTGATGCTGCCCAGGAATATCGGCACTATCTATCAGAACCTGCGGGATTTTTCTGTTATTGAAGACCAGGGGCAGATATTGGGAGTAGGAGCGCTGCACATTCTTTGGCATGATCTGGCCGAAATCCGCTCCCTGGCCATAGACCCGGCAAACCTGCAAAACGGCCTCGGCCTTCAGCTGGTCGGCCGTTTACTAAAAGAGGCGGCAGAGATAGGTTTTAAAAAAGCATTTACTCTTACTTACCAGCCCGGTTTTTTTGAAAAATGCGGTTTTAAAAGAGTAAGCAAGGAAGAACTGCCTCAAAAGGTCTGGCAGGAGTGCATCTATTGCATCAAATTCCCTAATTGCGATGAAATCGCTTTAATTAAGCTGCTTTAAGCTTTAATCTTCTTTTTCCACCAGCACCAGCAGGCTCTTTAACACATCTTTCAGGGGACAGGTAAAGCCGCCTTTTTCCTTCTCAAACTGAGGCGGCTCGATCATTCCTCCTCCCTCCGCTTCGCCACCCTGGCGGCGGCAATATTCCTTCAGAACCAGTTCGGCTTCCAGCAGGCGTTCCCGCACCGTTGAAGCGCTGTTAAGACACAGGAGAACAAGACCGTTTTTGAATTGAATGCTGCTGCGAAAGAGAGGTTCGTTTTTTTCCTTCAGGACAGTGGCAATTTCGCAAGCGTTAAGGTAACCAAGGGTGGAATCCCCCGGGATCCGGGCCTGCCTCATTTTAAGCGGCAGAAGCACAAGGCGCGGAGAAAGAGGAAGGGAAACATAATGCGAACGGCATAGATATCCGGCATATTCCCGGCGGAGCGTTGCCGGCTCAAAACCATAATAAGCGGCCAGCCGCCGGAGAAACCAGCGTACCGTCCGGTTGTCCTCAAATGCGTCTTCTCTTGTAAAAACTCGGCAAGCGTTTCCGCCGTCCCGGTAGACGGGAATTAAGGCAAGTAAGCCCCCCGCCGCATACTTTTCGACAGGAATCCTTTTGTTTTTTTTCATGACTATCTCCTTCTTTTGACAATAGCTTTGCCAGCTGCCCGGTAAAGCTTAAGACATCTCAGGTATATTAACCATAGTATGCAGTATGCCGTCTACATTTCAATAAAAATCGCCGTATTTTCCTAAATACGCTCAGTTGCAAAAAAAGGCAAAAGAAAAAAGGATAAGGGCAGCTAAGCCGCCCTTATCCCTTTTCGGCTTATAAAATTGTAGTGACTTCCCTGGCAATTAAGACAGCCCTTGTCTTGCCGGTTATCTGGCCTCCGGTGGTGAGGAAAATATTTTTTGCGATAATCAAATCCATTACATTTTCCACCTCCTGAGCATCAACCGGCTCCGCGGGGTCAGTCAGCGAAAAAGTTACGTTTCTGCCTTCTTCATTAACAAAAACAAGCTGGAGTGTTTTCTCCATCGTCATCCCTCCTTTCCTGTAAGTTATTTGCCTTTAGCTTGATGCGACCAGATCGGCCTGGTCGATCCGCCTGACACTTTCTACAGCATGCTCCTGGAGCTCTCCCAAAGCGGTCGCCACTTCCAGGATGTCCTCGTCCGAAGCCACGGGATTGACATTGCCGAAAGTCTTCGAACGATAAACAGGGTTCCCTTCGTTATCGTTTCCCACGGACAACCTCAGCTGGAAACTTGAAGGGAGGGACAATTTCACTACAGGCATAATCCTTACCTCCTCCTTGAAATATTTCCGGATCCGGTAAGCTGATTTTACCAGGGAAGAAGAGCAGGGGGAAATGCCGGGAAAAGAGGAGGGAGGCACAAAAAAAGGCCTCATGGAGACGGCAAAGGATGGAGAGACTAAAAAAAAGACAGCTGCTGTTTTGAACGGGCAGTCTTTAGTACCTTCCGAGCGGAGGAAGGAATAATTAAATGGACCCGTCGGGCTGCCT
>CAZYHL010000064.1:6035-9174 GCA_964646795.1 uncultured Syntrophomonadaceae bacterium | reverse complement strand
TATTAGGCAGAAGCAACGCGCTTTCCGGCAGTAAGGCTTGCTTGAGGTTGTTTGCGGGCATGCGGGCACCCCTGACAAGATAGATAGAACGCAAGTGCTCCTCCCATTCCTTGTTTGGAACCATTGTTAAGCCCAGGGTCTCGGCTACTGCTTCCTTAGTCAGGTCGTCCTCCGTTGGGCCGAGGCCGCCGCTAAAAACAATCAGCTCCGAACGCTCAAGGGCAAGCCGGAAGACTTCTTTAATCCTTTGCCTGTTATCCCCCACGGCAGTCTGATAATAGACGCTTATGCCCAAGCCCGCCAGCTCTCCTGCCAAAAACCTGGCATTGGTATTAACTATCTGCCCGAGCAATAGTTCAGTCCCAACCGCAATAATCTCCGCTTTAATCTCAGGCGCCCCCTTTTCGTGAACCTCTTTTTGGTTTATTTTATCATAAAACCATTTCGCCGGAAAAGACGCCGCCTAAATTTAATCTATTTTTTATACTTCCAGATAAAACCGGCGGAAGATATCTCCGTTCAAAAACCCCGGAGGGATTGCAGCCGGCCCTGTTTCCATGTCAAAAGTCACATGGGCGTTTTTGTCCCGCCAGGCGCGGCAAGGTTTGCCCAGGCAGATGCTGATACGGGATTTTTCTGGCCTTACGGGATCAATCTCCATGACCGCCGCCGACAGAGAAGTTTCTTCGTGAAAATCGGTGCCGTGGCGGCAGATTGAATTGGGCCCGGGCCCGTTCGCATGGTCCATAGAGAATTCCCGCATATCCGCTGCCGTTATCCGCCCCTTTTTTGCCTTAAGCAGTTCCTGGGTTCTGACATAGCGGCAATGACTGGATACATCGCCGGGATCGTTTAATTCCTGCAAAACAACAAAACAGTTGGAACGGGAATCAATATCATCTACCACTTTTTTCAGGGCTACACGGTCGTAAGAACCTTCGATGATAAAGGCTTCTCTGGCATCGGCAAACTCCAAGTTGCCCGGTGTTGCCATGGGGTTGTCAAGGATTTTTCCCGCTGTTAGACGTGCGGCCTCGCTGAGAGAATCCTTTTCTAGGCCTTCCCTAAGCAACTGGGTTCTGTCCAATGCCCTGACTTGCGTGATACCGACCTTCTTTAAAGCTAACTCCTGCGTACGGGAAATATTGGCACCGGCTGCCATCCCTTTATTGTTTAGCCCCATCTTCAAGCCCATGGAGCCCGCAGCTGCTACCCCGGCAATCCTTGTCCCGTTTTCCAGTTCAATAAACAGGACTATATTTACCTCTTTATACTTATAAAAATTTTTGCCTGTAAGGCTTTCGTCTCCGACTTTATCGCTGTTTTTCATAAATATGGTTGCCCCGGAGCCGCTGGCCTTGCCGACGGCCATCATGACGGTGCACTCTTCCGGCAGCACGAGAGTATGATATTTATTGAAAGCAAGCAATTCGGGAAAAGAAACTCCGGCGCCGGCTGCAATTCCCGCCATTTCCTTTAAAGCTTCCGGATTTGACCAGGTAGCGGGTTCCGATAAGGCCGCTGCTTCCGCCAGCGAAGAGCCCGAGGCTTCAAGACCCGACCGGAACAGAAACAGATTTTCTTGAATCAACCGGGCAGCGGCCTTTCCGTAAGCAAGCCCTCTGTTATAAGGAGTGCCCACAGCAATTACGAGAGATGACAGCATGATTATCCTCCTTTGTTTTGAGTCAAAAAGCAATCTCCCGCCCCTTAGCTGCAAAGCGGGAGGTTGCCCTTAAAAGTTGTCCTATTCTTCTTCCTCTTCTTCTAATGGTGCCTTTTTCTTACCCATGATGCTCTTAAAAATTTTTAGCTTAAAATAACCGACCACAACCACAGCGACACCTATCACGATCCACCAGTACCAATCCATTTAACATAACCTCCTTTCTTGCTTAAAACCTGGCCCTTTTCAGGAAAAGCTTGTATGCCAGAAAATTCAAAACAGCAATATAAGCAAGACCGATAAAATAATACTGGTTATATGTGAAGGGCAGGAACCCCTTCCCCCTGACAATGCTGCTGATGGCCTTGGCGGGCCAGAAACCGGGCGTAACGGCAAAAAAGAGTTCCTTGTAATCAAAGAAAGCCAATGCGACCAAGGGAAATAGCATTATGATCCCAAGGCCTTTCATGATGGCGAAGCCTTCAATCTTGTTGCCGGCGAAAGCATTGATAATCAATCCGTACATAGGCGCCGAGAGAGAAGCCAGCAATGCTATGGCCAGCATAACCGACAGGGAAAGCTGAAAGATATTCGAAAACCAAAGGACAAAAACGCAGGCGCCGAAAGAAACCGCATAGACTAAGAGAATCCTGAATGATAAAAACTGGACTAGGGAAAGAGGTGTAACCTTGATAGCGGTAAGGATATAGTCATCTCTGTCGTCAAGGATGGAGAAACCCAGAATAGCCCCGAAAATCACAGGGTTTATCAAAGCCAAGACAGAGAGAGCCAAATCTGCGTAGAGGTCCACATTGAAGCTGCCTCTTTCCGCCAAGTAGGGCAGGAGATACCGGCCCAGGGCGCCGAATAACAAAGGGTAAACCAGCATGAAAAACATCATGGGATCCCGCAGCCATTTTTTTATTTCACTCTTAATAAAGATCCAGTACATTTCTACACCCCGCTTTCTTTCAGGGCAAATTCATTAAATTTTTTGAGCACAAAATGCAGGAGCACTGCCGACAAGGCAATCAAGTAGATGGCAGAAAATAAAACCTCTGCTGTTCCCATACCCCCTGCGGCTGAATTTATCAGGACCAGAGAAGGCTTGGTCGGAAGAAGATATAAAATATTCCTGGCCAGATTGCTTTGAATCAGCCCAACTTGTTCAAAAACCACGGGGAAAATGAAGATGAAAGAATACATTAACATGCCCATCAACATCTCGGTAAAACCCTTTGCCCTGTATGCCAGAAGAAACCCCACCATGGAATGGAACAAAGCGACAAGAATAACGGCTGCCAGCAGTACAAGGAACGAGAGATTTGTATCCTTGAAAAGCCAGGCATAAAGATAAAGTATAACCAGCGTCTGGACATTGGACAGCACATTGCCGCCGGTCTTGGCCAGGATATGTTCTGTCCTGCTGATGGGGGCAACCTGCAGACTGCGGATAGTCCCTTCCTGCTTTTC
>CAZYHL010000064.1:0-6025 GCA_964646795.1 uncultured Syntrophomonadaceae bacterium | reverse complement strand
CTGCACGACAATGCATCCTCCGCACCGGAAAACTCCCTTCCTGCTTTTCAAAAAAGAGCGTAACCCCAACCAGTAAAACCGACATGGAAGCGGCGTCAAAAAAGAGCAGCAGCGGCAGCATGGTGCTCACCCCGATTACTTCCGTAAAATGAAGAACCAAAAGCCAGATAATCGACACGATAAAACCAGCCCCGAGAATATGGTACCTCAGCATCCTCTGCAGTTCGCCCCCAAGAAGAATGGCAAAGCTACCCACGGGTTTCCACCCCCGTTACCTTGATGAAGATATCATCGAGGGAAGTTTCCTTGCTGTGGATTGTTATAATTTGTTTATGCCTGATAATATCTAAAAATGTTTCGTTGCCGCCGAGGCCGTCAAGGTCGAAGGAATCCCGTTTGGCTTCGTCCCCGTCCCGGTATTCCACTTCCACAAGCCTCTGGCCGTATTTCAATTTGAGGTTTTTGGGCGTGTCAATCTCCGATACCTTGCCGGCGGCCATGAATGCCACCCGGTCACAAAGCTCATCCACATCGTTCATGAGATGAGTCGTCAGCAAAACCGTACCGCCTTCATCCTTGAATTCACGAATCATATCCTTGATGATGCGGGCGTTTTTAGGGTCAAGACCGATAGTGGGTTCATCCAGGAAAAGAACCGTAGGTTCGTTTAAAAGCGCCCGGACAAAATTCAGCCTGATCTTCATTCCCTTGGAAAACTCGTTCACCTTCTTGTTCCGGTCTTCGTAAAGACCCACCCTTTTCAGCAAGGCGTCCGTATCCGCCCGGGAACGATAGAGCTTCTTAAAAAAACTGATGTTTTCCGCCGCCGTCAGCTTGGAAAAATGAACGGGCATTTCAAAGCCGACACCGATCTTCTCGTAGAATTCTTTGCCGTAAGAATTAAGCGACTTGCTCAAATAAAGGACTTCGCCGCCGTAACCGGGTAATAGCTTAACCATTATCTTCTGGGTAGTGCTTTTCCCCACCCCGCTGGGTCCCAGCAAACCGAATATTTCTCCGTTCTTAATGTCAAAATCCAGTCCTTTGATGGTGTTCTCACTGTTTCTGGGGTACTTGAAGGTTAGCTGCTTAACTTCGAACAAACCCATGACCTCCTTTTTAGTTTTATTGCCCCTGTTCCTGCCTGGGTTTTAGCCCGCCTGCAAGAATGTAAAGCATTTTATCCACCAGCTCCAGATACATGTCGCTTTCTCCTGCCAACAGCTCCGTCATTCCCGCCGCCCCTTCCAGATAATAACTAGTAATATCGTTGGTCAGGGAATACAACAATGAGGCGGTCAGCTTGAGATCGATTTTGGGATCGACCTCGCCTTGTGCCTGCCCCTTGGCGAGAATCATTTCGAAAAATCTCCGCCCCTGCTCCTCCATGTCCGGGAACAGTTCCTGCTTCAGGCTCCGGTCTTCCCGGTAGTAATAATTTCCGACGGCGGCAAGCCTGGGGTTTTCCGCCGCAAACCTCAATCCGGCCGCATAAAGTTCCCTGATTGTTTTAAAAAAATCAGGACCTTCCCGCCGAACTGTTACTTCTTTAAGATAGACAAGTTTTTTTTCGCCGATAAGCTTAAGGATATACCTGTACAAATCCTTTAAGTCTTCAAAATACTGATAGAAACTACCCCTGGGAATTTCCGCCTTTTCGATGATTTCAGCAATATTAACCTTGTCAAAGGGTTTGCTTCCCAGTTCCGTTATGGCGGCCTCAAGAATCCGTGTTCTTTTTTCCGTCGCAAGATTAAAAAAAGTTTGCTTGGGCATGGCCCCGCCCCTTTCATCGCACCCATAAAAATGACACTGGTGTCATGTTTAGATTAATTATATGACACTAGTGTCGTAATGTCAAGGGCTCTGGCTGTTTTTTCTAAATTTAAAAAATGTTGATCTTCTCCGTCAGCCCCTGGATTTTATTTTATTGGACTTTCCCGTTGGGTATATACCTCTTTGCTGTTAAAATATCAAGCTCCCTCGTCTTTCTTACTTCTGCCCCTTAAAATCTTAATGAGGATAAATACCACAGCGGCAAGCAAAATCAGAAAAGGCAGGAAGGAAAGGGAGAAAACAAATAATCCCGCCACACCGTTGATAATCCTGTTGATGTTTTCCGTCAAGCCCCGGACAGCTCTGCTCCAGGCCCCCTTAAATCCTTGCGTTGTTACTCCCTCTGTAGCCAGAACCGTTTGCTGCAGGGAAATGTCTATGGTAGCATAGTCAACCCTGTCCTTCAGATGGTTAAACTGGGAGGTTAAGGATTCGATTTCACTCCTTACCTTGACCAGTTCCCGTTCAATCTCCAAGATTTCTTCTACCGTTTTTGCTTGCGCTAAAATTTCCGTAAACCGTTCTTCCTGCTTTGTCAGTACCCTGATTCTTGCTTCCATATCAACATACTGCATAGTCACTTCGCTGCTCCCGGTACTTCTGTTAATCATTTTACCGAGGGACTCTTCTAAAAATTCCATCGTGCTGTAAAAAACCAGATAAGGAACTCTGACTGTAAGGTAAGTGGTGTGGGCTTCGCCCTTGGGATCGGAATAATACCTGCTCGCCTCGATGAAGCCGCCCGCAGCCTCCACTTGTTCTCTAATCTTATCTTCGCTATCCCTGATATTTTCGACATTCAGAGAAATCTCGCCCCGATAGATATATTTCCTGGTTGCCGCAGCATCTATGTCGCCAAGAACAGCCTTTTCACCGTCTACAGACGGGCTCTCCAGGCTCTCGTTCGGGGAATCATCATTCTCATAGTATCCGCCCTCTCCGTCCCCGCCGACAGCCATATCTTCTTTTCCCGAACTGCCGCAGCCAACCGTCAGGAGAACAGCCACTATGAGTAAAGGTACGAGAAAACGCTTCTTTTTCATAATCTTGGCCCTCCTTTTTTACTTCTCTATTTGGACGCAAACCGTCAACAAATAGTTCCCTATTCTTGATTGTAGCATTGAAAAGGAAGCTTATGCCGCAATTTAATAAAAATTAACAAACAGCTTCAAAACTGCTGTTTTCAGCATATAACTTCGAAATTGGCCGTAAAAAAAGGTAATTCATTTCTCTAAGGCTGTCGTTTTTTAGTCTCGGAATTTATAGCCTACTCCCCGCACTGTAAGAATATAGCGGGGTGCCTCGGGATTATCCTCCAGTTTCTGCCGCAGGTAGCGAATATGAACATCTACCGTCCGGGTATCAGCGGGATAATCGTAACCCCAAACCCGGTCCAGTATTTCCTCCCGCCGGTAAACCCGGCCGGGGCTGGATGCCAGCAGATAAAACAGCTCGAATTCCTTGGGAGGCAGGTCTATTATCTGCCCGTTCTTCCTGACGGTGTACTTGGCGGCATCAAGCTGGAAGCCCTTTATCCGGATTATTCCCTTATCTGTTTCCTGCTGCCGTGGCTGTCTGGCCCTCAGGTGAGCCTTTACCCGGGCGGACAGTTCCCGGGGTGAAAAGGGCTTTGTAACATAGTCATTGGCTCCCATTTCCAGTCCGAGCACTTTATCTACTTCCTCCCCCCTGGCAGTCAGCAGAATAATAGGTATGGCTGCCGTTTCTTCCTTTCCTCGCAGCAAACGGCACAGTTCAAGACCACTTAAACCCGGAAGCATCCAATCCAGAATAATCAAATCCGGGTGGGTGGCGTGTATTTTTTCCAAGGCTTCCCGGCTGTCGACGGCAGTATCTGTGGCGAAGCCTTCCTTGGCAAGATTGAAAGTAATCAGCTTCAAAATTGATTCCTCATCATCTACAACCAGTATCAAAGGCACTGAAACCTCTCCTTTTCCGCCTGTTTAGCCTTATTATACTTTAATTGCATGCCTCTGAACAACTTTCTTTTGGCTGCCGCGTTAGTCTTCATTTTTGTCTTGCAAGTCAGGATGCAGATCATCGTTTAAATCAACTCGTTTAGCGCTGACTAGGTAAATAACGCTTTCGGAAATATTGGTAGCATGGTCGGCAATTCTTTCTAGGGACCTGCTGACAAAAAGCAAATGTGCCGCCTGTTTAATCGTACTGGGGTTTCCCATCATTATTACCAACAACTCGCGGAATATCTGTTTATGCAGGTTGTCAATTATATCGTCAGCCTTAGCCGAATTCAGTGCCAGTTCCCTGTCTTCCTGGACATAGGCATCGAGAGAATCCTTAACCATTTTCTGAACCAATTCGGCCATCCGGGGCAGGTCCACCAAAGGTTTAATTAAAGGGTCGGTACCGATGACAACGGTTATTTTGGCAATATCTACGGCATAGTCGCCCATGCGCTCCAAATCAGTTATAATTTTAAAAGTTGAGGCAATTCTACGCAGATCCTTGGCCATTGGCTGCTGTGTGGCAATAAGGCGCAAGCATTTTTCTTCAATCCGGCTTTCCAAGCCATCTACTTCTTCCTCGGTTTTATATACTTCTTCCACTATTGCTAGGTCCTGCTCCACTAGGGAGGCAACGGCCCTGGCAATATTTTCTTCCACTAGGCTGCCCATTTTAAGAATGTCCAGTTGTAAGGCATCAAGTTCCCGCTGAAACCCGCTGCGCTGAATCATTTTCTCGCTTCCTCTCTTTCTTAACCGAATTTACCGGTAATATAGTCTTCCGTACGTCGGTCACCGGGACTGGTAAACAACGTACCTGTTTCTCCCACCTCGATAATCTCCCCGTTCAGGAAAAAAGCGGTGGTGTCTGAAACCCGGGCTGCCTGCTGCATGTTATGGGTAACGATTATAATCGTGAATTGAGCCTTTAATGTTCTTAGCAAGTCTTCGATTTTTTGGGTGGCAACAGGGTCCAGCGCGGAAGTCGGTTCATCCATCAGCAATACATCGGGCTCCACCGCTAAAACCCGAGCAATGCAGAGACGCTGCTGCTGCCCGCCGGAAAGCCGCAGCGCTGAACCATTCAGGCTATCCTTTACTTCCTCCCATAAAGCCGCTTCCCGCAAACTTTTTTCCACTATTTCGTTAAGTCTGGCTCCCTTTGACACACCGTGAATGCGCGGGCCGTAGGCAACATTTTCAAAAACTGTTTTTGGAAAAGGATTGGGTTTCTGAAAAACCATGCCGGTTTTTTTCCGCAAAGCCACCACATCATAATCTTTTTCGTAGATGCTTAGCCCGTCCACCATCACTCTGCCGGTTATGCTCACATTGTCAATTAAGTCGTTCATGCGGTTCAAGGTACGCAGAAAAGTGGATTTTCCGCAGCCAGAAGGCCCGATCAGAGCTGTCACTTCTTTACTCTTCATGACAAGGTTTATATTTTTCAATGCCTGCTTTTTCCCATAGTATAAATTTAAGTTTTCTGTTTGTATTTTTACTGAATTATTCATTTCAGCCTCCTTTCACCTGTTCATCTTTCTGCGATAGTAAAACCTGACAATAATGGCCGTTAAGTTCATCGCCAGCACCAGCATAATCAAAACCAGCGCTGTGCCGTAGGCCAAAGGCCTGACCAGCTCCGGAGAATGATGTTGAGTAGCCATAATGTAGAGGTGGTAAGGCAGCGCCATAAAGCGGGAATACAGCGAAGACGGCAAACGGGGCAAAAAGAAAGCGGCACCGGTAAAAAGAATGGGAGCCGTTTCACCCGCTGCCCGGGAAAGACCGAGAATCAACCCAGTCATCATCCCCGGTATGGCCACAGGAATAACATTTGTCCTGATGGCTTGCCACTTACCGGCCCCCAGAGCCAGGGCTCCTTCCCGGTAGGTATCGGGCACCGCTTTCAGAGCTTCTTCCGCCGTAGTGATTATTACCGGCAGCGTCAACAAGCCCAGAGTAAGCCCTGCAGCTAAGACGGAGGTACCCAACCTCATGGTTCTGACAAAAAGAGCTACGCCAAACAAGCCAAAAACAATTGAGGGAACACCGGCCAAATTGCGTATAGCCAACCGTATCAGACGGGTAAAAATTTTGTTCTTGGCATATTCGTTAAGATATATAGCTGTAAAAATGCCGGCAGGGAAGGAAGCAACGGCAGTTATAAAAGTGATTACAATCGTACCGAACAAGGCCGGGAA
>CAZYHL010000063.1:0-9227 GCA_964646795.1 uncultured Syntrophomonadaceae bacterium | reverse complement strand
TTCTGGCCCCTATCAGCTACGGAGCTGTCCAGTTTCGGCTTTCGGAGGCCTTCACGGTGCTTCCCATCTTGTTCCCGGAAGCCATTCCGGGGTTATTTCTCGGTGTTTTTATCGCTAACATCTTCGGGGGGTGGGGCCTGCCGGACATTCTGGGAGGAAGCCTGGTAACACTGTTGGCCGCCTGCGTTACCTATTACTACCGCCGGAGTATTATCGCCTACTTGAGTCCGGTGCTGTTCAATGCCTTTCTTGTCAGCCTTTATCTTCACATTCTCTATGAGTGGCCCTACTGGCTGACGGTAATCAGCATTGGCATAAGCCAAACCGTCGTCGTTTTTGGGCTGGGATACCCCCTCGTCAAGCGGCTGAAAAAATGGCAGGAAAAATCTTATTAAAAAAACAGGTCTGCGGCACTTAACAAACACGCCGCTTAAATGGCAAGGGGGCAGAAAATGCATCTGCCCCCTTTAGTTTTAAGGCTTTATTTTCGGTGCCGCACAAGGCCGAAGGCTTTGGAACCCTCCATAACCAGGAGAGGCGCGATGGCAAGCCCCAGGCCTGCGAGGTAGAGGTCCCTCGTCAGGTACTCAAGGCCGAAGGGGGTGGTGAGGGGCGTAAAAAGCACTGCCGCCATTAAGGCCAGCGAGCCGAGGGCGGCAAGATTGAGTTTTTTATTGGTAAAGGGACCGATCTTAAAGAGAGAACGGTCGCTGCGCATATTGAAAGCCTGCACTATCTGGGAAAGGGCGAGTACCATGAAGGCGAGGGTCTGGCCTGCCGCTTCACTGCCGCCTGCCATTAAGCCGGTGCGGTAAGCGATCAGGGTGAGGGCGGCGAATAGCGCGCCCTGAAACATGATGCGCAGCCCCAAGCCGTGGGCGAAGATACCCTCACCCTTCGGCTTCGGCAGCTTTTCCATCACATCAGGCTCTACGGCCTCCATGCCCAGCGCCACGGCGGGCAAGCCGTCGGTAACGAGGTTGATCCACAGCAGCTGCATAGAAAGGAGCGGGCTCACCTTCCAAATTATCATAGCGGAGAACACAGCGAGCACTTCACCGACATTGGTGCCGAGCAGAAAGCCGACAACCTTGCGGATGTTGGCATAAATGCCGCGCCCCTCTCGCACGGCCTCGACGATGGTGGCGAAGTTGTCGTCAGTGAGAATTATGTCCGCGGCTCCTTTGGCCACGTCGGTGCCGGTTATACCCATGGCACAGCCAATATCAGCGGCTTTAAGGGCGGGAGCGTCATTTACGCCGTCGCCGGTCATGGAAACGACCTCGCCGCTGCGCTGCCAGGCGCGGATTATGGCTATTTTATCTTCGGGCGAAACCCGGGCATATACCGCTATGTGGCGGATGCGGGAATCCAGTTCCTCCTCCGTCATCGCCGCAAGCTGTACGCCGGTTATAGCTTCATCGCCTTTCTGCATGATGCCCAGCGCCTTCGCGATGGCGGTGGCCGTCACCACATGGTCACCCGTGATCATGACGGGCTTGATGCCTGCACTGCGGCAGAGGCGCACAGCCTCGGCCGCCTCCTCCCGCGGCGGGTCCATCATGCCGACAAGGCCCATAAACGTAAGGCCGGATTCCAACCCAGCGCTGGAGACCTCCGCAGGCAGCTCGTCAATTATTTTAAATGCTAATGACAGCACGCGCAAGGCGTTGTTGGACAGCTCCTCATTAATAGAACGGGCACGTTCCAGATCGCCGCTGGTACATATCTTCTCGACGGAGTCCAGCGCCCCCTTCACGATGACCAGCAATCTGTCGTTGACGCGGTTGACCGAAGTCATTAATTTGCGTTCAGAGTCAAAGGGCAGCTCCGCTGCGCGGGGGTAACTCTCATTGAGCGCGCTCTGCTCCATGCCGTTTTTGTGGGCGGCAACGATAATGGAGGTCTCCGTGGGATCGCCGAGATGCTGTTCGGAACCGTCCTCACCAAACACCACGGAGCCGTCACTGCAAAGCGTACCGTTACGAAGCAGCTCGCGTACCTGTTCGGAGTTCTGCGAGGAGATAACTTCGGGGTGGGTCATCCCGTCGCGCCAGGCGCTAACAAGGGTCATACGGTTTTGGGTGAGAGTCCCGGTCTTGTCCGAACAAATTACGGAGGCGGAACCCAGGGTCTCGACTGCGGGTAGGCGGCGGATGATGGCATTGCGCTTCACCATACGCTGCACCCCGATTGAGAGCACGATGGTAACGATGGCAGGCAGGCCTTCCGGTATGGCGGACACTGCCAAGGCCACAGCGGTCATAAACATATGGACAGGTTCCAACCCGTCTAAGAGTCCGACGATGAAGATGACGAGACAGGCTGCTAGAGCCACTATGCCAAGGGTCTTACCGAGCTTGGCCAGCTTCTGCTGGAGCGGCGTCTGGCTATCACCGGCGCCGGCCAGCAGCCCGGCTATCTTGCCCATCTCAGTCTTCATGCCGGTGCCGGTAACAACAGCGGCGCCGGTGCCGTAGGTAATACTGCAGCCGGAGAAAACCATGTTTTCACGGTCGCCAAGAGAAACCTTTTCCTCGCCGGGGATGGCCTCGACGAATTTGTCGGAGGGCACGCTCTCGCCGGTGAGTACCGCTTCCTCAGATTTAAGTGAGGCGGCGCGGAAGATGCGTCCATCGGCAGGCACGAAGTCTCCGGCCTCCAACAACATTACATCGCCGGGAACGAGTCCGGAGGAATCTATCAGCTTCTTTTCCCCGTCACGGAGCACTTTAGCCTTGGGAACAGAAAGCTGCTGGAGTGCCTCCAGTGCTTTTTCGGCCTTGCTTTCCTGCAAAAGTCCCAAGACAGCGTTGATAACAACGATGGCAAGGATAAGGATAGGTTCGAAAAACTCCTTGGTGTTGCCTTCAATGAAAGCAATAATGAAAGAGATAGCTGCCGCGGCAAGAAGGATGATGATCATCGCATCCTTAAACTGTTCAAGGATACGCGTGAGCATCGTTTTTTTCTTCTTCTCCTCCAGCTTGTTGGGCCCGTACTGCGCCAGTAATTCTAAAACTCTGGCGTCGGTGAGGCCGTGCTCCAGGTCAGCTCCAAAGGCAGCGGCTACGGCGTAAGGTTCAGCGCTGTGTGGTAACAATTTCATCCTCCTGACAATTTACCGCTTAAAAGTGAGTATCACGGCGATTTTTAAACAACCGCTGTTTTTTTCAAGGAAAGTTCTTTTATGCCTTTGCTTTCCATCTCTTCATACAAAAGGCTGCCCAAACGCTCAATTCCCACACGCAGCTCGTCTTTGCCCTGTTCACTGAAGGAAAAACGGGCTGTATTAATTCCCTTGCCGTTAACATAAAATCCTGCTCCGTCCACAAAAGCCACTTTCCTCTCCAGAGCTTTAAGCAAGATTTCCCGGGCGGAAATTCCTTCAGGGAAAGTAACCCAGACAAAGAAGCCGCCGCCGGGATAAGTCCAGCTTACCCCAGTCGGAAAATATCTTTCCATCGCCTCCAGCATAATGTCCCTTTTTTCCCGATATTTTTCGATCAGATTCCGAACATGATTATCGATAAAACCATTGATGCTACAGGCGAAAACCAGGCTCTGGCCTAAAGAATTGGAGCACAGGTCGGTACCTTGCTTGGCTATAACGCACTTATCGACCAGGTCTTTATCCGCTACGAGCCAGCCGACCCTGATGCCAGGCAGAAAGGTCTTGGAGAAGGAACCCAGGTAGATGACCCGGCCCTCCCGATCCAGGGATTTAATGCTGGGCAGAGAATATCCTTCATAGCGCAACTCCCCGTAAGGATTATCTTCAAGAATCAAGAAATTATACTCTGTCGCCAGCTCTAGCATTTTTTCCCGCCGCATCAGGCTCATGGTCGCGCCGGTCGGGTTTTGAAAATTAGGTACCAGATAGGCAAACTTGGGGCTTTTGCCTTCCCGCCTTAGTTCAGACAGTCTTTTTTCCAGGATGTCGGTCCTAAGGCCTTCCCGATCAACAGGAACCGGCAGGAAAGAACCCTGGTAATTGTTGATCGCCCCTAAACCGCCTACATAACCGGGCTCTTCCACGATGACAACGTCCCCGGGGTTTAAAAGGACCTTGCTCAGCAGGTCCAGCCCCTGCTGGGAACCGTTGGTGATCAAAATATTGTCCTCATCAGATAAGGAAACACCCTCCCTGGTCATTTTGGCGGCCAGGTACCGTCTCAGTTCCCCCTGCCCTTCCGTGGGCCCATACTGTAAAGACGCTCTGGCATCCCGGCCGACCACCTTTTCCAGGTGAGTCAATAAATTCTCGCTGGGGAAATATTCGTGACTCGGGAAGCCTCCCGCAAAGGATATAACGTCGGGCTGCTCCGTCAACTTAAAAAATTCCCTTATGCTTGACGCTTTCATCTGCTTAGCCCTGTCGGAAAACAAACTCTCCCATAAAACCCCCATTTTTCGCACCTCCATAGTTGTATAAAACAAAAATAAGCTCCCGTCTCCATCAGAGACGGGAGCTGTTTGCATACAGTCTTACCCGCGGTACCACTCTGGTTGCCGTTAACGTAATAACGGCCCCTCAAGCTGCTGCTTTGTTTAACGGCGCTGCCGGTACTGCTTAATGAGGCTTTGCCCTTTCAGCAGACAACTCCAGGGTGGCTATCTCCCTTTCAACCAGGACCTTCCAGCCAAGGGCCCATTCTCTTGGGGTTTGAATGAAGGGATTTTTTCCCTATCAAAGTTTTTCTTTTTATTTACGGATTAAAGTTTATTGTAACATAAAATCACATAATAAACAATAGCTTGTTGATATTTATTTTTTCCATTTTTTTTTATCCTACCGCGCTGTTGTCATTTACCTTGCAGAGCCGTTACAGGGAATTAACTACCTAAAAATTGCTATTCTACAAAAAAATCTTCATTCCTTCTCTATGGCTTTTTTTCTCTTTTCCCCCTTGTATATTAGCTTTGCATTTAGGAAAGCTAATATACAGGGAGGTAATCAAATATGTTCAGTCAAAAGAACAAAAAAAAGCGGGGCTTCCTTTCCATGATTATAACACCTTTAGCTATCTTCATGTTGGGGCGCTGGACAAAAAGGTTGTTCCGCCATTGATTTACCTCCTTTTTTATTAAAGTTTAAAGCTGTAATTAAGGAACAGCACAACCCTCCTTTAGAAAAACAGGTTGCTTTGTCCTGTCTTCCTTGAACAGGCACAGAAGTTAAGCCGCTCCGAGAAGTAATGGGGCGGCGGTTCCTTGTTTGCTTTTAATTCCTTAAATAGCACAGCAGCCGCTCCGTGCGGTTGCGCCTCAACCCCCGAAATTATCATCATTAAATACAGACTAAAAAACCGGGAATTAAATTCCCGGTTTTTGTTTTTATGCCTCCAGGGAGGCCGCCGCTCTGTCGATATAGGCGGCAATCATATCCCCGTACTTTTCTGGCTCCGTAAGATAGTTGAACCCCTCCGGGTTAAGGAAGAAAGCTTCGTAAAAGCTCCTGCCGCGGTAAATATTCAATTCCGGCGCTTCAACCGGCTGCCAGGTTTCAAGGGACGGCAAGGGCTTGTAGCGCCGGTTCGGGATAAATTCCGTATCCGAATCTCCGTGAGGAATTAAAAAATAGGCACCGCCGCCCCGCGCTTGAAAAGGAGTGTAATCAGAAGAGAAACCTGCAGCCACCCAGTTTGCCATAACCAGGTATTCACGGCCCGGGTTGATGGTTATATGGCCAAAATTAGGCGGAATTAATACCCTGTCCCCTGCCTCCGCCGCCAGGAATACTGCCCTGGAAACTTCTTTTTCTCCGGGAACAAGTTCTTGCAGCAAATAATAAGCGGTACCGTGGACAACCTCATAAATTTCCGGGTAGGTAACCCCGCTATTTTGCTTTTCGGGGTGGTAATGTCCGGCTGTTTTAATATATTCCCCGCCGATTAAACCGGGCTTGATAACAGTCATATCGTAACGCAGTCCCCGGGCTTTGATTGACTCTTTATCCACCGGCCTGTGGATATTCCTGTACATATCATAAAGCTCCTTCGGGCCGGGGGCTGCGGGATGAAGGAGCACTTCCCGCATATCTTCCTTAAGCCTGACGGCGGGTTCCACGCCGGCAAGGCCGGCACCGAAAACCAGTTTTCCTGCTTCATTTAAAGCAATGTTAAGGCCACAGATTCCAGCCAGTTCATGCACGGGGCAACTTCCTTTCTTTCTTAGGTAAGGCTCCTTAACCTTTCCAGGCTCTTTAACCTTTAAGATTAAGGGCTGTAATTACCTCTTTTTCTAATCTGTCCAGACACCTCGAATCCAAAGCTTCTAGGTATATCCTGAAAACAGGTTCTGTGCCCGACGGGCGCACCAGACACCAGCCGTCGTCCAGGAGCAGCTTAACTCCGTCGACCCTGTTGATTCCTTTGACCTGCTTCCCGGCAAGCATGGAAGGGTTCCAGGTCAAAATGCGGGCCAGCACAGCGGCTTTCTCTTCTTCCCGGCAGGATAAATCAAGCCGGCGGTTCTCCATAAGCCCATATTTAGCTCCGATTTCTTGGAGCAGCGCCGCGGGAGAAAGACCTTTGGCCGCCAGCATCTCGATAAACAGCAGTCCGGCCATAATCCCGTCTTTTTCCGGAACATGCCCGCGGATGCTTATGCCGCCGCTTTCTTCCCCTCCTAAAATGGCTCCGTTGCGTAAGGCCGCGCCGATATACTTGAAGCCGACGGGGGTTTCCAGGACTTCAAGGCCTGCCTTGGCCCCGATGCGATCTAGCATATGGGTTGTTGCCACAGTCCGGGCTATTGGGCCCCGCCAGCCTTTATGCTCCGCCAGGTAATAAAGAAGCATGGTAAGAATTGTATTGGCGTTATAGAATTCTCCCTCTTTGCCGATAACTCCCAGCCTGTCGGCGTCACCATCGAGAGCCAGACCCAAATCAGCGCCTTTTAAGCGTACTTCTTGCACCAGGGGAGCAAGGTATTTCAAGGACGGATCCGGCAGCCCGCCGCCGAAAAACGGATCTCTATTTGACCGGATAACCTCGACCCGGCAAAGACCCTGCAAAAACTCCTCCAGATAACCCGCGCCCGCCCCGTGCATGGGGTCCACGACAACCTGCAAGCCGGAAGCCTTTATCTTTTCTTTGTCCAGAATTTCTGCCAAGTGCAGAAAGTATGCTTCCTTCAGATCCACCTTTTCCATGCTTCCCGGCTTAAAGTTAAGGTCAATAAAGGGAGGTTCCTTGCCTGCCGCAACAGCACGGTTAATTTCTGTTACAATGGCATCGGTCTCCCGGGGCAGAGCAGGTCCGGCGTAATGGGGAATAAACTTAATGCCCATATAAACGGGAGGATTATGGCTCGCAGTCAACATAACCGCTCCTGCTGTCTGCAGATGCAAAACCCCAAAAGCAGCCACAGGCGTCGGCGTGCTTTTTGCAGTTAAATATACCTTGATCCCGGCGGCAGCTAAAACTCCGGCCGCCTGGAGGGCAAATTCTTCCGCCATGAACCTGCTGTCATAGGCCACCAGGAGACTCTTGTCCTTGAGGCTCTCCGTCTTGTCCAGGTAGCGCGCAATTGCCGACGCCACCAGGCGCACATTATAAAAAGTGAAATCATCGGCTATTATAGACCGCCAGCCGTCGGTACCGAATTTTATCTTTTCCGCTGCTGTACTAATTGCTCTTATCCTCCTGACGCATTAATCCGTTAAGCAGACACCTGTCACCCTAAAGCATAAATTCTCCCCATAACGCCTATTTCCTCTTATTTTTCTTTTAAGCCGGGCGCATATTTTCAATCCTGTGTTCTTATCCCGGTTTCCCGTATTATTTTATCTACCTTTTATTCTTTTGCTGGAGCCCTTATTTTATCCATACGCCTCGGTGCGGTTAAGCTCTGCCTGCAAAGCTTTTTTTGCTTATTGGGGGAAAATAAGGTAAGATGTATTTTAAGAATTAAGGCGAGAAGGGAGTAAAATCCATGCCAAAAATAAAAGTCGTTGTTAACGGTGCTGCCGGCAGTATGGGCCGGGAAGTCATTCGGGCCGTGACAGCGGAAGCGGATTTAATGTTGGTAGGCGCCGTTGACGTCTTCCACTTAGGAGAGGACGCCGGTGAAGTTGCGGGAATAAATTCTTTGAATCTGGAAATTTCATCACAGCTGGATAAAGTGTTGGTTACCCGCAACGCCGATGTAGTCGTCGACTTCACCACACCAACAGCTGTAATGGAAAATATTGAAACAAGCCTCAAACATAAGATAAGGCCGGTAGTTGGCACAACCGGGATCGTCGAAGCGGATCTTGCCCGGGTTAAAAAATGGGTTGAATCAGCAAATAGGGGTTGTATTATCGCGCCTAACTTTGCTATCGGCGCCGTGCTTATGATGCTTATGGCCGCCAAAGCCGCCGCTTATATGGAAAGGGCTGAAATAATTGAACTGCATCATAACTACAAAATTGACGCCCCCTCCGGTACAGCCATGAAAACGGCGGAAATGATCAGCCAGGTGATGACTGAAGCAGACACGGCAAAGCTGCAGCACGAGCTGGAGAAAGTACCGGGAGCAAGAGGCGGCAAGTACAAGGGTATCAATATTCACAGCGTAAGGCTGCCGGGCCTTGTGGCCCATCAGGAAGTGATCTTGGGCGGACTGGGGCAGACTTTAAGCATCCGGCATGATTCCTTGAGCCGCACCTCCTTTATGCCGGGAGTGATTATGGCAATCAGGGAAGTTATGAAAGAAAACCGCCTCATCTACGGGCTGGAAAATATTCTTAAACTATAAATCAAGCAAGACAGGCACTTCCTCCCCCGGGTGTTCATATATATTTAAATAACCGGGATGGGAGGTGTGTATCATTAACTTAATAGGAAAAAAAATTGGCTTTGCCCTGCCGGAAAGCCATGCTACCCTGGACCAAATTTTTCTGGAAATGCAAAAGTTACTGCTGGAAGGAGCGGAAATATTCCCCCTGCTTTTGACCGACGAGGAGCCTAGCCCGGAAAGACTGGAAATAGAAGAAAAATTGGAGCAATTAACAGGGAGAAGCTTAGACTCCCTGGATGAAGAGGACGAAGAAGAAGGCTTTGACCTTTTGGTAGTTGCCCCCTGTCCCGGCAATATTTTGGGAAAAATATTAAACGCTGCCGCTACCCCGGCGACTATGGTAAAAGTACTGGCTCACCTGCAAACCGCGAAGCCTATTGTCTTGGCCCTGGTGGCAAACGGAGACTCGGGAGACCTGGTGGCCCATATCGAACACCTCC
>CAZYHL010000062.1:6813-9299 GCA_964646795.1 uncultured Syntrophomonadaceae bacterium | reverse complement strand
GCATTATGGGGGCTTAATGGTAAAATAGTTGCTTAAGATAAAAATATGTGGGGTTCCTCAAAAATGCCTACAGTAGCTTGACACAATTAGAGAGAATATTCCTCTATTTACCTCTTATATTAAATTTGTTATAATTTACTTTAATACCCCATATTAAAAATTTTCTTCTGTTCCGCCGAAGGAGGCTTTAAATGTCAAAAACCAAATGGCTGAAAGCATTCCTGGTATTGTCATTGATTTCAAATTTCCTCTTGGGCGCAATGTACTTTCGATTTGCCAACCAATCTAAAAACGCTCTGATTTCATTATCAAACTTTACATTAATGAATATCAAAAGAATAATCTATTCTGATTCTGATCCTGTAACCGAATGGGAAAGCAAGATACAGAGAATAGAACTGTACCACAGCATGGAAAAAGCTCATGCCTTTGCCCATACCGCCGCATCCTTTAGCAGCCCTAAAAATAAAAATTACTCTGAAATAAAGGATGCCCTGGGAAAACTGGCTTTCATCTTAAACGACCTGATGGAAAAAGTAAAAGTATTAAGCGATAACCCCTTTTCAGAAGCTGAAAAGCAAATGCTGATGGACTTGAAAACAAATCTGGCCAATGCCGGTTTTAAAGAACAGGCCCAGCAAAATAACGGTGAAAATTTTAAAAACTCTTTAAATAATTTCCTCGACAACTACGAATAAAAAAATAATATTATGGAGTGGTTAAAATGTTAAAGAACAGGTGGCTTATAATAATCCTGTCATTATCATTATTTTTAAATGTATTTTTCGGCATACAATCCCATCTTCACGCAGTTAAAGCAGAAAATGCCTTGATATACCTTGCAAACATGACCTTAATGCATATACATAAGATTATCGATTACACAACCAGCAAGGAACCTGATTGGGATAGTGAAGATTTCAGGGCACCGCTGCGACACTCCCTGGAAAGTGCCATTACTTATGCCTTCGCTGCTCAAAATTTTGAAATACAAAAAAATAAAAATTACTCAGAAATCAGATTCTATTTATCTGATCTTGGCTGGTTATTGTACGGTTGGTTATTGTCCGGTATAGATTGGGAAGTAAAAATGTGGGAATATGAATATGAGCCCGGCGGGGAAATTAATCCTCGCCAAAGAGGCGATAATTGGGTAGTAGAAATATGGGAATTTGATCCCCTTACAGAAACAGAAAAACAAAAATTAATAGATCTGGGAACAAATTTAGCCAACGCCGGTTTTCCCGAACAAGTCGAGGAAAACAACGGTGAAAACTTTAAAAACAGTCTTAAAAATATTTTTGAGAATTATCCGTAATAAAAACCAGTTATAAACTCAAGATATCGTTGCAGTTTATTCTTCCCTTAGATCTTTTCCCTAACATACCCCAAAGGATGCAGAGGTTCCTCATGGAAATAGTACGTCTAGATAAAAAATAAGCGGGGTTCCTCAAAAAAGCCTACAGTGGATTGATACAATCTAGAGCCTGCTGCTCATTGACATTATATAACAAAATATGGTATCATTACAATTAGATAGCATGAGGAAATATGTTGTAATATTTGAGAAATGTTAATGTGTTCAGTTCATATAATATAAAAATAAATGTGGAAGGAGGTGTTATCAGTAGTGATATTTGATGTTATTGGATATATATTATCCTTTTTATTTTTTTGCTGGCTGATGTTTCTGGCCTACACGACAATAAAGGAAAGCAAAGAAGAAAGAACCAAGCAACACGTTAAAATAATTGCAGTATTTTTTATTTTTTTATTTGTCTCTAACACTATTACTTCTTACAATTATGATAAGTCCAGAGAGCTTAAATCAAAAATGGAAATGCACAGCAACTTTATGCTGCAGGGCATTTACCTCACAAGTATGAGTTTGACCGACAATCTCGAGACATTGATCGATACCATTGACGGAGCGGAAGATAAGACAGATTTAAGCGAAATATACCCAGTCTGGAATTATATCCTGGAAGATGCTGCTTCAATGAAGGAATATACCAGTTTTTTTCTGTTCCCTGAATATATGAACGTTTTAGAAGACGAAACCCGTGATTTGAAACAAATTATTACGCTAACGGTGGCTTCGTTGTTTTCTTTAAATGAACAAATCCATCTGGGACAAAATTATCAGTTAGCACCGGAAGAGAGGGGAAAAATAGAAGCCATAAAGGATATCTACCGCAAAATATGGGCCGAGGTGGGAAGGAGTAGTAATGACGGTTTATCCATTAGTAAGGATTTAATTGACTCTTTACAGAAACCCATGGAAATTGTCAGTCCAAATTACACCAGAATATCATCCATAAAATAATTGAAGAACTGTGAACTTGCCAAATGTAGAAAACATATCTAAACAGAATTAAATTGGATTAATATGGAGGAACTTTTTATGGTTTCTATTGTTCTCAACCATCTACCTGCCCCTTCTATCCGGGATATCTGAACCTATAAAAAAGAAGGATAAGTACAAT
>CAZYHL010000062.1:0-6713 GCA_964646795.1 uncultured Syntrophomonadaceae bacterium | reverse complement strand
CCTGCCCCTTCTATCCGGGATATCTGAACCTATAAAAAAGAAGGATAAGTACAATTTTGCTTTTTTAATTGCAGTCCTAAGTTATTTCATTGATTTTGCTTACAGAAAAATGATCTGGGTTGATGAATCCATTTATCCATTGCAGCCTTCAGTAAATATAACAATTCAATTTACTTTAATATTGATTCCAATTTTCATGTACTGGCTGTCCGGATCAATCTTATCTCGCTCAAGCTTCGGCTTGGGCAAAAAGCAATCTGTTTTGTTCGGCTTCATTATGGCTTGCTTCAACCCTATCTGGCTGGCAGTGGTTTTGCCTTATATTCAGGGAAATGTAATAACTTAATGCCGGTGACTTAGCCCCATGCATGTCCCTCCAAGGGTTATTATTCATATAAGCCGTATGTTTTATTAACGTTTTGTACATAGATGATACCTTTGCCGGGTTCGTCAATATCAAGTTGTTCTCTTACGGCAGCGACAATATTTTCGGTTTTGTCAGCTTTAGATAGAATTAAGACAATCTCTTTCTCCGGTTCGATTTCCATTGAAAACAACTTGCTGGTTTCATGAATTCCGGAACCTCTGGCATTAATGATCGTCCCGCCCTTGGAACCGGCTCCGGTGGCGGCATCGATTACTTTCTCCGCATTTCCTTTGTCTACAATTATTGTTATCGCGTCATACATAGGATTTTCCGCACCCCTTTTTTCCTTCAATTTATCACACTTACAACTTCTTGCTCCCAGTACGGCACAAACAGAGGTAGTGTATGCTATACCATGGTTTGGTTTATCAAAGCCAAACTCCTTATTCAACTTGCTTAGTCCTTCTGTAACTATCTTTTCAGAGGCAACCAGCAATATAATCTCTCTTCTTATTTCACACAGCCCAATGAAATTCAAAACCTTGTTATTAAATGTACCTTTGCCTAACAACACGGTACCGCCGCTAAATCCATGGCGCTTGGCCGCCTGAATCAATTTGCTCCCTGTCCCGAAATTTACTATTATTGAAACCAATTCAAAATCGGTCATAGCTGAATTATCCGTCATTCTTTTCAACTCCTTGCTTCTTAGATTTTACTTTAAACATAAAACCTAATACTTGTAAAGCTATTAAGGGTGTCAAAGCGACCATCGCGATCATGCCAAATCCGTCTACCAAGACATTCGCCCCTTCAGTCGCCGCGGCAGCGCCTTGAGCAAAGGCTAAGATAAAAGTTGCGGTCATCGGACCCGAAGCGACGCCGCCTGAATCAAAGGCGATACCGACAAAAAGTTTCGGCACGAAGTAGGTCATGGACAGAGCTATGAGATAACCGGGCAAAAGGTAATGCCATAGTTGGAGATCAGGAAATATAATTCTGAGAATGGATAAGGCCACGGCAATACCCACGCCGATTGAAAGGGAAAGCATCACAACTTTTCGCTTGACATAACCGCTGGTGACATCTTCGATCTGATGTGTCAATACATAGACGGCAGGTTCAGCCATTATCGTGACAAATCCTAAAACAAAACCGATACTTACAACAGCAGCCTTATTATCCATCGAGGCCAATGCAGAACCGACAGCTCTCCCCACCTCCAGGAAGCCGGCATTGACACCTACTAAAAAAAGAGTTAAGCCTACAAAGACAAATAAAAGCCCAAAAAGTATCTTCCGGAATGTTTTTTGCAATAATTTAAAGGAGAACTTTTGAAAAATAATCAGAATTAATAAAAGAGACAATAATGCCAGCATAACTTCGGCCATTATCAAGGGCAACTTTTGAATAAAAGGAGCGATTATTGATGCCGATACCGATTCTTGTGTTTCAATGGTTCCGACAATATTATCGGTTTTATAAATGATACTCATAATCATAACGGCAAAAATAGCGCCTGTAGAGGTTATAGCAACCAAGCCGAAGCTGTCCTGCTCGGATGCCTGGCTATCCTTTTTCATGGCTGAGATACCCAATGCAAGGGCCAGAATAAAAGGAACCGTCATCGCTCCGGTCGTTGCGCCTGATGCATCAAAAGAGACCGCCAAAAACTCCGGCGATGTGAAGAGAGCTAGCAACAGGATAAAAAAGTACAAAACCGACAGTACTTTGTATAACGGCAGATTGAGAACGATTCTGATAAGGCCGATGGAAAGCATTGCTGCAATGCCAAGGGAAACAATGGCAACAATGTTCCATTTGGTCATCAGTCCAGCAGTAACGAATTCTACTTGGCCTGCTAGAATATGCAGGTCGGGTTCGGCAATTGAGATAAAAAACCCAAGAATTAAACCGGAGAAGGCCACGATCCAAATTTTATTTGTTTTTACTATTACCGAACCGAGAAGATTGCCGATAGGAGTGATGCCATTGTCTACTCCTAACAAAAAAAAGGTTAACCCGGTAATAATCAGAAAGGCTCCGATAAGAAACCTTATAATTAAAGGTGTCTCAAGAGGTGTTAATGTAAAATTTAGGATTAGCACTATTGTCGTAATTGGGAGGACAGCATAAAGAACCTCCCGTAATTTCAGAGTTATGAGATGCAAATAAGGCTCATTCCTTTCGGCCATTGTTCTGCTTGGAATCATGCAGATCTTGCATAGTCTTTCAAGCATATTGTATTGTTTTTATCGCTCAATTGTCAACAATGACAAAAAGACCGCTAATCAAGGAATTGTTTTCCTTAACTGCGGCCAGTTCCGGCTTGTATTACACGGTATTTTTACGGTTTCTTCACCTGGGCCCCGGTGTTGCTGTCTATGTAATAATTGTCCTTGTATAAAAGCTCTGAAATGGGAACGATTTTATAACCCTTTTCTTGGGCCAGCTCGATGATAACAGGCAGGGCGTCAGGGGTGTTTTCGCCGTTGTTGTGGAAAAGGACGATGGCCCCGGGGTGAAGCTGGCCAACAACCCGGTTGATGATTTCTTCCGTGCTTAAGTCCTGCCAGTCCAAGCTGTCGATGCTCCATTGAATTGATTTATAATTTTTATCATTGAGGACTTTGATTACTTTATTGCTGTATTCCCCGAAAGGCGGCCGGAAAAGGTCCGGTTCTTTTTGGGTCAGTTCTTTGATCATTTCATGCACCCTATCGATTTCTTTGCCGATCTCTGCCTCTCCCAAGCTGTTTAAGTGCGGGTGGCTGTAGGTATGATTGCCGATTTCATGGCCTTCCGCGGCGATTTCCTTAACTTGTTCGGGATATTTTTCGATCCAGTAGCCTGTCAGGAAAAAAGTTGTTTTAATGTTTTCAGCCCGGAGGATTTCCAGGAGCCGGGGCGTCCTTTCCGCTCCCCAGCTGGCATCAAAGGAAACAGCTATTTTTTGTTCCTGAGTATCCACGTAGTAAATTGGCACCAGCCTTTTCCCCGAAGCCACCACAGAAACGGCTTTTTGCAAAACCCCGGTTTTTTGCCCAACGGTATATATAAGCAGTACCGCCAGGACAAACAGCAGCAAACGCTTTAATTTCTTACCCCTCAGAATTATTGCTTTAAAAATTTTAACCACCTCCCGCCGGTTCTATTAAAAGTTATTCTATTATTTTAAAGATATGACGGGAATGATAAACAAACCGCGGGTTGGGGCAGGAAATTAGTTATTTATTGTTGAATATATTTATTTTATCTTTAATTAAAGCTGGTTACTCTGCCTTTAACAAGGTTAAAGCGGGAACGGTTGCAAGAAATATATAAGGGGTGTGGGAGATGAAAACTTCGGTAGTTAAAGAAATGGCAAGGGAAGCCATCTTCAAAATTAAGCCTTATGTACCTGGCAAACCTGTGGAAGAAGTAGAGAGAGAATTAGGCATAAAGAATGCCGTTAAGCTTGCATCCAATGAAAACCCTTTGGGTGCTTCTCCCAAGGCGGTGAAGGCTATTTTAAAACATGCCGCAAGCTCTAATTATTATCCTGACGGCAACTGCTACTACCTGCTCCAGGCGCTGTCGGCCGTAACGGGTTTTAAACCCGAGGAAATTATTGTCGGTAACGGTTCCGATGAAATCCTTGTCATGCTGGCTGCCGCCTTCCTGAATCCCGGCGATGAAATTGTGATGGCGGAGCCTTCTTTCTCCGAGTATGACTTTGCTTCCATGATGATGGATGCGAAAGCGGTGAAAGTGCCTTTAAAAAATTTCACTCATGATTTAAAGGCCATGGCCCGGGCGGTAACACCCAGGACGAAAATAATCTTTGTCTGTAATCCCAATAATCCTACCGGGACCATCGTTGCCAGGGAGGAGGTCGAGGCGTGGCTTCAGGCCCTGCCCGAGAATATCCTGGTGGTATTCGACGAGGCTTACTACGAATACGTGGATAACGACCGCTATCCCCAGTCTTTGGAATATGTGCGTCAGGGGAAAAACGTAGTCGTTCTGAGAACTTTTTCTAAGATATACGGTCTGGCAGGACTTAGGGTCGGTTACGGCATCGCCCACAGGGAGATAGTGGCGGCCATGAACAGGGTAAGGCAGCCTTTCAACGTGAACAATCTGGCCCAGAAAGCGGCTCTGGCAGCTCTTGACGATCAAGAGTTTGTGGCCAAAAGCAAAGAGAGCGTCAGCGAAGGGAAGAAATACCTTTATGAAGCTTTAGAGGAAATGGGCCTTTTCTATGTCCCCACGGAAGCTAACTTCATTTTTATTGACACAGGCATGGACTGCGGTAAATTGTTTCCGCGGCTGCTCCAAAAAGGAATTATTATCCGCACGGGCGATATCTTTAATTATCCGACTTTTATCCGGCTGACAGTCGGTACTATGAGGGATAACGAGAGATTTATTACGGCTCTAAAAGAAGTATTGGCCGGTTAAGCTAAAAGAAAAGAAAAAGGATAAAAAAGGGCTGTCCCAATAAGGACAGCCCTTTGCTGTTTATGCGTTTCGTTACTTGTCCTTGCGCAAAAAGTCTTCCAGGGTACTCTTCCATTGGGCAGCTTGGTTCAAGGCTTCTTCCCCAAAGGTTTTCAGGAAAAGCTGATTAAGCAAACCTTCCGCTTCTACACGTTCTAATATCGCTTCGTTGATTAATTGCCCTTTTATAACCAGGACTTCACCATCACGGTTAAGGAGGGTATCGGCTGCTTTCTTATGGATTAAGTAATCGCTGATTCTCTCTTTCGATGCTGTTTCTATTTGGGCAGCTGTTTCCTTGCCGAAAACCAGAAGCTGTTGAAAAATTTCCTCAGGCTCTATTGCCGGCGGTTTTTTTTCTTGGGGCTTTTCCTCCTCTGCTAATGGCCGGGGCACTGACTCTTCAGTTTCCCTCTTTTCTGCTTCGGCTGGTTCTTTTTCGGCTGGTTCTGTCTCAGACAATTCCCTCTCAGGCAACACTTCTCCTTCCGGTTCCCCCTCTCCGGGCCTCGGTGTGTCTACTTTTTTTGCTTTAATGTTTTCCCAGAAATCCAGCAGTTTTTTGCTGCCGGCGTCCAGTTTTTCTTTCGATATATCCAAGGCATCCAGGATTTCCCCTACCCCGGCGGCAATAAGGAGTTGAGGCAGCCGAGACGCTTCCCTGGCCTTATCGACAGCAGCGGAAGTGACCTTTTCGCCCCTGGCGATGATCAAGCCGCCTTCGGAGCTGTAAATATTTTGTTTGACTGTCTTGTTAAGGGCGAAATCAATAGCCATGACTTCCAGAGAATGCCTCAGTTGTTTACCTTTATCCTTGATATTTTCGAGGGGCAGCTTTGTTCCTTCCTGCAAACCGTTGGCAAAATCATCCTTGATAATCAGGTAATCCCTGCCGATGGTTATGAGAAAGGAAGCAGGCAGCAGTTTTTCATCTTTCAAAAATATTTTACCCGGTCCTGCCGCTAAAGCAAGCAAAGTCAAATTTCCGTTCCGGTCAAAGGAAAAATCCGTGACGGTACCGGCAAAAACCCCTTTTTCCGATACTACTTTTTTACCGGCAAGTTCCTGCCTGGGAGCATCTTTAGGGAAGGGGCGTTCCCCCTTGGGAACAGCCGTTCCGTCCATAACCAGCGCATCGGGACCCATCCCTTTAACCAGTTCAAAGGGAAGGTAGTACTCGCTGTCTTTTCCCTTTACTTCAAAGTAAGCAACTCTTCTGCCGGCACTATCTACCGGCAGGGCGGTTACTTTCCCCAAAAGCTTCCCTTCGTTAGCGTCAATAACCTGTAAGCCTATAACCTGGGAATACTTGCCACCGCTCATCGCGACACTCCCTTTTTAAGAGTTAGCTTCTATGTTTAAATTATAACCTAAATAAAGGGGGCTTAAACCTTAATTTGCTTTTTGGGGGCCCAAACACTATAATTATTATAGCAGCAATTAAGTAATAAGGCGTGATGTATTTGTATAGAATAGAAACCTGGGATGAAAGGTTTACAGTATTAATCGGCGAAAAATTAGGCGCTGCTGTAACATCTCCGGGGGTGATAGTCTTGGCCGGTGACCTGGGGGCGGGGAAGACTACTTTTACCCGGGGAATAGCCAGGGGGTTGGGTATTAAGGACAATGTCAACAGCCCTACCTTCAACCTTTT
The DNA here is from genome assembly GCA_964646795.1 of uncultured Syntrophomonadaceae bacterium. GTDB lineage: Bacteria > Bacillota > Dethiobacteria > PWVN01 > PWVN01 > CAZYHL01. Next base: position 210 of record CAZYHL010000062.1, on the reverse strand, counting down.
AAACATCTATAACGGAGGCCGCTTGCCCCTGTACCATTTTGATTTTTACCGCCTTGACAACTATGAAGACCTTTGGGATTTAGATTTGGAGGAATACTTTTTTGGCGATGGCTTGGCTGTGGTGGAATGGGGCAGCAAGTTCACGGATATTTTGCCTGAAGAATACCTGGAGGTATTCTTTTCCCTTTCTAACAGGGGAGAAGCAAACAG
>CAZYHL010000061.1:0-9309 GCA_964646795.1 uncultured Syntrophomonadaceae bacterium | reverse complement strand
TTTTTGGATAAGATAATGATTCCCGCATCATCGTTTATTTCCTTAATTTTTAATTCTAAAATTTCATCTGGTTTTACCACATCTTGAAGACTTTCCCCAGGCTTTAGAAAAATTTCAGCAACCGGGAGAACTCCTTCTGTTTTGTAGCCGATATCAACCAGAACTTCTTCTGAATTGATTTGAACTACTCTCCCGCTAACTTTATCACCTACCTGGTAATCCTTTAAAGCTTCCTTGCCATCGATGCTTTCCTGCTGTGTGTCCTGTAAATTATTTTCCATTTTCCCTAATACCTCCTTTATCGTCCAATCAGGAGTAGATGCACCGGCTGTAACACCTACCCTCCTGATACCGCCCCATGCCAAAGCGTCAAGCTCGGCGGGCGAGTTAATGTGATGAGTATTCTTGTTTATCCTGCGGCACAGCTTAGCTAATTTTTGGGTGTTGGAACTATTTGCACCGCCAATTATGATCATTGCATCTACTTCACCGGCAATCCTGGCAGCGGCTTCCTGCCGGAGAGAAGTAGCATGACAAATGGTGTTGTATATTTTAACTTCCGGCCTTGCCTTTTTAACGGCGGCGGCAATTCTTGTAAAATCTTCCGGTATATAAGTCGTTTGAGCGACAATAACAGCCTGCGGCTCAATGGCTTCCAGGCAGAGGCTGTCCAGATTGGGCACCACCAAAACCCTGCTGCCCCAGCCTTTTAGTCCTACAACTTCGGGGTGATTAGGGTCACCGATTATTACCACTTGTTTACCCGCAGCAGACTCTCTGGCAATGATTTTCTGCACATGTTTGACAAAGGAACAGGTAGCATCAAGGACTGTTTGACCATGCTCCGCTAAATATTGAAGCCTCTCCGGGGTGGTGCCGTGAGTCCTGATGATAACCCTATAGCCCCTTGGAATATCCTCGGGGTTCTCATAATCCCTGACATTATGTGCTTCAAGCATGCCTATGACATCGTCGTTATGAACCAAAGGCCCCAAAGTACACAGGGGAGCAGTGTCTTTTGCTGCGGCACTCTTTAACGCTGTTTCTACCGCATCCTTCACGCCTTTACAGAAACCCGCATGTTCAGCGAGGATAATGTCCAATTTTCTCCAAGTCTCCCTTATGACATTGCCTGCAACCTTTTTATCTCATTCATTATACTGGAACTAATTTCTTCAAGCAATTCTTTTTTTGCCTTTTGCCCGTAGTAGGCAGGAAATACCAATGGTTTACCGACATTTACATTTACCTTTCTAAACAAAGTGTACCTGCCTTTGATAGAGACCGGCAGCACCGGCGCCTCGCTTTTTAAGGCTATTAAAGCGACTCCAGGTAAAGCTTCCCCAATTTGTCCTGTTTTACTCCTTGTCCCTTCCGGGAACAAACTTAAAAACCCTTTATTTTTCAGATGCCCCAGGGCAGTTTTTATCGTTTTTAAATCCGCACTGCCTCTTTTGACGGGGAAGGCATCCAGTTTTCTTATGGCAGCCCCTAAAAGAAAAAGATTAAACAATTCTTCTTTAGCCATAAAATGCACTTTCCGGGGCATGATAACACCGATAAGGGGCGGATCCAGCCAGCTTATATGATTTGAGCATACAATCAAAGGCCCTTTACGGGGAACATTGTCTCTTCCCTGCACTTTATAAGGATAAAAAAGCAGAAAGAAAAAACGGAAAATGTTTTTAATGATACTGTAGAACATGTATCAAACACCTTTACCGGTTATTTTGCTGCATATGTAATCTACAACTTCATCAATCGACATGTTGGTTGTATCAACAATCAAGCCGTCTGTGGGTATAACTAACGGGTTTGCTTTCCTATTTTTATCTATTTCATCCCGCTTGGCAATTTCTTTTTCGACATCCTCCAAAGTAGATTCAATATTATTTTCCTTGAATTCAAGATAACGCCTGCGAGCTCTTTCCCGCAGGTCGGCTGTTAAAAAGAATTTATAAGGTGCCCTCGTGAGAACGTTAGAGCCGATATCCCGGCCATCCATAATAATACCGCCTTGTTCCCCCAATTGCCGCTGCAGGCAGACAAGCTTCCGGCGCACTGCGGGTGAAGTGGCGATATATGAGACTTTGGCGTTAATGCCTGGCTGTCTGAGATAGCCTGTTATATCCTTGCCGTTCAGAATAATAACAGTTTTGCCATCGGTTATGCTTACATTCATATCCATTGCCGCCATTAGTGCTTCCAAAGCCTTCTCGTCATGCACATCTAAATCCTGTGTTAAGGCGAAATAAGTTACTGCCCTGTACATGGCGCCGGTATCCAGGTAATCTATCTGCAGGCGGTCGGCAACCAGTTTTGCTACGGTGCTTTTGCCGGCCCCGGCGGGACCGTCTATGGCTACTGTCGGTTTAATAGTATCTCCTCCAACCCTGTGCCGCATATGTTATCTGTTCAATCGGCGAGATCGGGCCGCAAAACCGCAGCCCCGCCCAGATATATGTGCCGTATTTCTGCTTGCGTTTTTCGGGTGTTTATGTGCATCAGTACCCGGATGCATTTACTCAGGTCGCCTGACACATTGGCTTCATTCAAATCCAGCAGGGGAACGTATTTCCAGCCCAAGCTCCGCACAGCGGCGGCGGGAAAAGCAGCGTTCAAATCAGGGGTAACGGAAAATAATATACTGGTAATATCTTCAGCCTCAATATTATTGGCAGCTGCCATTTTTTCGATAAGCTGCCGGGTTCCGGCAAAGATTTCTGCGGCAGTATTGCCGGCTACGGTAATAGCCCCTCTGACTCCCCTCACCCTATAATTCAAAGTTTCAGCCCCTAACCCGCTTTTCTAAAATAATATAATAAAACGACATTTTTGACAAGGTCTACATTTAAATTCATTTATCTCAAGGCAACCCAACCCAGCAGTTCGTTGGTCGAGAAGGTCGTGACCGACGAGCCGACAGGGGGGTATTTCAACTGTTCGTGGACAGAAACCACCGTCACCGTAGCGTTTTCCGCAAACTTTTCCCCGGCTATCTCGATAATATCCCCGGGACTAACTTCAAGCAGCACTCTCTCCGAGGTAAAGGCGGCTCTCTCCCTGTTGTTTATCAGCACTGAGACCAGAGGATTAGGTTCCCCCGTTATTTGAAGCTCCAGATAGTAGTTTTCTTCCTGCTTGTCTTTAAAGGTTGTTTCTGTGTCTATATTGGTATCGTATGTCTCGCCTTCCAACCTGTCGGAGTAGCTTAAAAACCTGCGTAAAGCAGGATTGCTCATGGCAACCTGAACAGCGAACAAGAGAAGCACTGCAACCAGGGCTATTTTATATAATACTATCTCCGCCTTTTTTGTTGTCATGTTGAACCATTTTTCAAACCGGTTCATTTACTCCACCCGCTTATCTTTTTTTCTAAATTATATTTTGGCCCCGGTAATAATATGTAAAATCTTACCTTGCGTTCTTTCCTGCCGTATAGCCTGTGGAAAAAGCTGCCTGCAGGTTAAAGCCTCCGGTGAACCCGTCATAGTCTATTACTTCCCCGCAAAAATACAGCCCCGCAGTCAGTCTGGATTCCATTGTTTTGGGATTTATCTCCCTAACGGAAACTCCCCCTACCGTAACGATAGCTTCTTTTACGGTCGCCAGCTTTTCAAAAGATAAAGGAAATTTACGCAATAGCATGAGTAATACGGCTCTCTCTGCTCTGGAAACCTCCGCTGTTTTCTTTTCCGGGTCTATACCCGAAAGAGAGACGACAACCGGGATCATTTTTTGCGGCAGCAGTTTATCCAGGCTGTTTTTAAACTGTTTTTTACTGTTCTGCTCGAAATCTCTTTTCAACCTGTTATCCAGCACTTCTTCGGTTAGAGCCGGTTTTAGGTTAATGATAAAGTTTAGCTTTTTTCTTTCTTCAAGATAAGGCAGGATAACTCTGCTCATAGTCAGGACTATCGGGCCGGAAATACCTTTATCGGTAAACAGCATTTCACCGAATTGCGCCGCTACTTTTTTGCTGCCGTCAAAAGCCTCCAGGGACACATTCTTTAAGGTGAGTCCCTGCAGGTTTTTAACCCATTTCTCCTGAACGATAATCGGCACTAAACCGGGTTTCGGTTCAATTACCGTGTGGCCCAGCTTACGCGCCATTGTATAACCGTCGCCCCGAGAACCTGTTTGGGGGTAACTGGCACCGCCCGTGGCAAGGATAATTATATCGCCTTCCAGAACCGACCCGTCAAAAAGCTTGACACCGACAACCCGCCTGTCCTTCACCATAACTTCCTTCACACGGGCTTTGTAACGGATTTCGACTTTCCTTTCCTTAAGGAATTCTTTTAAAGCCCTAATGATGTCTGTAGAACTATCCGTAACGGGGAAGACTCTACCTCCCCTTTCCACCTTGGCAAGAACGCCATAATTGCGAAAGAAGGAAATCAAGTCGTCATTATGAAAACGTGACAAAGAACTGAATAAAAAAGGCCCGTTTCCGGGCATATTGAGAATATGTTCCTCAACCGGAACAATATTAGTAAAATTACATCTCCCTTTACCGGTTAGCGCCAGCTTTTTGCCCAATTCCCCGTTAGCTTCAAGCAAAACAGTCTTAAACTTGAGAGCGCATTGCCCCGCGGCCATTATTCCGGCCGGACCTCCTCCTATTACTATCGCTTGCTTCATTATGCAACTCCGTTATTCTAGATTTTTTTTCAGTTCCAAGAATACTTGGTCCCGGGCTGATAAGTGAATTTTGAACAAAAGCCTTTCAATTTCCTGCTTAGAAAGGGAAAGCCCGTCTGGCTCGACTATTTCTAAACGGCGGAATTCTTCTTTAACGACAAACCTGACAACGTCTTCCAGGGAATCTACTTTAACCTCTACGATCAAAGGTGCAAACGCTATTTCCTCTTCCTCTTCATCGAAGACCGTATAAATTTCTCCCTCGTTTATTTCAATGATGTCTATACCCTGGATAGGCACATTTTTCCACAAAGCAGCCTGCTGCTCCCGGGTGATTTGAGCCACTTCCTGCGTGTTTTTTCCGCCAAAGAAAAATTTAGCAGGCTTTGCCTTCCCTTTAAAGTCCAGCCTGATTTTAAAGTGCAGAGTATTATCCTTATTCAGGTCTTTTTCCGTTTCTTCATTCTGATTGGCGGGTTCGCTGCCTGTCCTTCTTGGCTCTAATCTTTCTTTCATTAATAAATCATCCGTTTCTCTTGGCTTTAACATAAAAACCCCTCCATAATGGATGCATCTGTCTCTAATATTCCCCTTGCTTTATACAATAATTCGTCCAATGGATATTAATTCCTTCCCCTTTTAGCCAACTCCCGGGCTATTTTTTCCGCAAGCCTCCTACATATCCTTAAGCTTTTTTATTTCTGCAGCCGTTAAAAAGCGGTATCGGCCTGCTTCAAGGCCTTTAATTGTTAAAAAGGCAATACCTGTCCTTCTTAGCCTGAGCACCGGGTGGCCGACCTTGTCCAACATTCTCCTGATCTGTCTTTTGCGGCCTTCCCTGATAACTAGGAAGAGTTTGCTTAAGTCCTTGTTCCGCTCCAGCAATCTGACGACAGCGGGGGCTGTTTTCCCGTCTTCCAGGAAAACGCCTTTTCTTAAGATTGCCAGCTTATCATGCTCAATGTATCCTGACGCCTCCACCAGGTATTCTTTTTCGATTTGGTGTTTCGGGTGCATTAACTTATGGGCTATATCTCCGTCGTTAGTCAGGAAGAGCAGCCCCTCGGTATCATAATCCAATCTCCCTACCGGGTAAACCCGCTCTGGTATAGCTTTAAGGTAATCGGCGACAGTTTTTCGGCCAAAGGGATCCTTCATTGTCGTCAAGACTCCCTTCGGCTTGTTAAAAACAAGATAGAGCTTTTGGGGCGGCTTGATTATTGTCCCCTTAATCTCGACAACATCTTCTTGCGGTTTAATCTTACATCCCAGCGCGGCAACGGTAACCCCGTTTACCTTTACAACACCCTGAGCAATAAGCTCATCACAGCCCCTTCTCGAAGCCACCCCGCATTCCGCCATGTATCTGTTAAGTCTCATCTGCTTTTACCTGCTTATTTCAACTAGCAATTCAATTTCCACAGCGGCTCCCCGCGGCAGACTACCGACACCGACGGCAGCCCTGGCATGCCTGCCTTTGTCTCCAAAGATTTCAACCAGAAGGTCGGATGCGCCGTCAATAGCCTGTGGCTGCTGGTAAAAATTGCTATCACTGTGAACATAGCCTGTCAGCTTCACCACATTTTTGACGCGATCGAGGGAACCGATATTTGCCCTGATTACTCCCAGGCAATTTAATAGACAAAGCCGGGCAGCCTGATAACCGTCACTGACAGTAAGTTCCCGGCCTATTTTCCCCCTGAAATGGAGCTTGTCCTCCCAGACCGGCAGCTGGCCCGAGACAAAAAGCAAATCTCCCTGGATTTTAGCGGCAAGATAGTTGGCCGCGGGCACAGGAGCTTCAGGAACGATTAACTTCATTTGCGCTATTTTAGCTTCAGCGGACATATCCTTACCCCACCTTTTTGTATTTATTTAAGTGTAAACTGCTCAATATCCTTTTTTTTTAAACCGTCAGCCAAAAACAATTTTACATACCACCAGGGCGGCAACAAACCCCGTTAAATCCGCCAGCAGCCCGACAGGCAGCGCATGCCTGGTTTTCCAAATTCCGACCGAACCGAAGTAGACTGTTATGATATAAAGGGTCGTTTCCGTACTGCCCATCATAGTTGAAGCCAATCTGCCAATAAAAGAATCAGGTCCTTTGCTTTGAAGCAATTCTGTCATGATAGCGAGGGCGCTGCTCCCCGATACGGGCCTCATTATGGCCAGAGGCAGGATATCGGCGGGGATAGCAAAAAATTTAAATAAGGGCTCCAGCAATGAATACAGCAAATCCATCGCTCCTGATTCCCTAAACAAACCGATGGCAACAAGCATGGCAACAAGAAAAGGAATCAGCTTCACCGCCGCGGCAAAACCTTCCGCCGCCCCTTCTACAAAAGTATCAAAGACCTTTACTCCTTTAAAATGAGCGTAGACGAAAGCCACTAATATCAGGGCAGGTACCAGCCAAATTGACATGATCTGAATTATGGCCTTGAAAATAGCGCATCAATCCCTTAGGTATAATACTTTCTTAATAGCCTGTCAAAAAAAAGGGCGGCCAGCGTAGAACATGCAGTGGCGATGATTGTAGTGCCTACAATTTCCGTCGGATTCATTGAACCTGTGGCAGCCCTTAATCCTATTACTGTCGTAGGTATAATAGTCAGGCTGGAAGTGTTCAGGGCCAAAAAAGTGCACATTTCATCCGTTGCCTTAGCAGAAGATTTGGCAATATTTTTTAGTTCCTGCATGGCTTTAAGCCCAAAAGGAGTGGCGGCATTGCCCAAACCTAAAAGGCCGGCGCTCATATTCAACAGGATTGCATTCATGGCCGCATGCTCCCTGGGGATGTTCGGGAAGAGGAAGCAGGCAACAGGTCTTAAAAGTGTTTTAATATAGTTAATAAGTCCCGACTTTTCAATTATGCGCATCACACCCAGCCAAAAAGTCATTATACTGATTAAGCCGATAGATATGGAGACGGCCTTTTCCGAATAGGAAAAGATTATGCCTGTAATACTGTCAATTCTTCCCGTAAAAGCCGCAACTAATAAGCCGACCACAACAAAAGAAAACCAGAGGATGTTAATCATTCCGGCACCCCCTATAGATATCGGGACGTCAATTATAAAACAGGCTGCCAAACCTGGTGAACATATTTGCTTTTCTTATCTCTTCAGCAGCAACCAGCGGCATGTTGCCAACCAGTTCTTTATCCACATAAATACTTAGACTCCCCAATACCGTATCCTTGGCTACAGGGGCCTTGATTGGACTTTTAATATCAAAGGAATAGCTAACCTTGGCCTTTTCCTCATCCTTTAACGGCAAAACATATGCATCCAGAGCCATAACTTTAACCATATCTTTGCTTCCCCTCACCACCGGTACCTTTTTCAGATATGTATTTTTCTCAAAGAGCTTGACAAAGTCATAGTTATTAAAGCCGTAATCGAGGAGCAGCATGGCATCCTCCCACATATTAGGGGCGTTAAGGACCACAGCTATTAACTGCCTGCCGCTCCGGGTTGCGGAACCGACAAAACATCTGCCGGCTGGAGTAGTCCATCCCGTTTTAACACCATCGCCGCCGGGGTAAAGCTCCAGCAGCCTGTTCTGGTTTCTAAGCAACCGGTTCCATTCATGTCCCGGCCAGCTGATTGCCTTTTCTTTGGTGCCGATGATTTCTTTAAATTTAGGGATTGTCAAGGCATGCCTGGTTATTAAGGCCAGGTCATAGGCCGTAGTATAGTGTCCATCCTCGTCAAGGCCATGGGGGTTTCTAAATCTCGTGTTATAAGCACCCAGTTCCCGGCAGCGCGATGTCATCAAAAGCGCAAATTTTTCCACAGAACCGCTGATATGCTCTGCTATAGCTACCGCGGCATCATTCCCCGAGCAAAGCAAGAGCCCGTAAACCAATTCTTCCAAGGTCTTTTTCTCTCCCTCTTCAAGCCAAATAGAAGAACCTTCGACTACCGCCGCCCGGGAACTAACCGTTACGATATCACCCAGGTTTCCTTCTTCCAAAGCTACAATGGCCGTCATTATTTTCGTTGTACTGGCCATAGGCCGCCTTACTTCTTCATTTTTGGCGTATAACACTCTCCCTGAGCTACTGTCCAGCAAAAGAGAGGAATCGGCAGAAACCTTTTCTGCGGCAGCCCCTGCCGTATTTACAGTAATAAGGAAAATGCCCATAAAGATAATCAGTGCTTTTTTAAACATATATTTTCCCTCAATTTTTAGAACTGATATATTTTAATTAATATTGCTCCTTACAGCTAAATATGAAAAAAAATACACCTTGTTGCAGGTGTAAGAAATACTATTTTATCTGGTTTTTATTATTAATAATCTTTGGTTTTTTTCTTAAACATGCTTTCAAGCTGGTTCATCAATTGCGGCGCTAAATCTATAACCCTGTCAAGCATGGCATGATGGTCAACAGGAAGGAGACGAACATTTCCCTGGCCCACGATCAGGAAGGCCACAGGTTGGACTGTTACACCGCCGCCGCTGCCGCCGCCGAAGGGTAAATCTTCCCCCTCTTCTTTCTTTTTCTGGGCATCGAATTCTGTCCCGCCGGCAGCAAAACCGAACGATACCCGGGATACAGGGATGATAACGGTACCATCAGGTGTTTCGACCGCATCTCCCACAATGGTATTTACGTCAACCATTTCTTTTATGTTTTCCATTGCCGTTTTCATC